>DXZF01000020.1 GCA_019415425.1 Bacillota bacterium
CTGGTGCTCACGCCCACGCGCGAGCTGGCGCTGCAGATCGACAAGAGCTTTGCCGACTACGGACGGCATCTGCCGCTGCGCTGCCAGGTGATCTTTGGCGGCGTCTCGCAGGTGCCGCAGGTACAGGCGTTACAGCGCGGCGTGGACATTCTAACCGCCACGCCGGGGCGGCTCAACGATCTGATCGGGCAGGGGCATATCGACCTCTCGCAGGTACAGATTCTGGTGCTGGATGAGGCCGATCGCATGCTGGATATGGGCTTTATCCACGACGTGCGCCGCGTGCTCAACCACGTGCCGCAGCGGCGGCAGACGCTGTTCTTTTCCGCCACCATGCCCAAGGAAATCCAGGCGCTGGTGGACCAGATTTTGACCGACCCCGTCAGGGTCGCGGTCACGCCGGTCTCTTCGACGGTGGACGCCATTGAACAGCGCGTCTACTTTGTGGACAAGGCCAACAAGCGCAAGCTGCTCATCAAGCTGTTGGAAGATCCGGCGCTGCAATCCGTGCTGGTGTTTACCCGTACCAAACACGGGGCCGATCGCGTGGCGCGCGAGCTCAACCGCGCGCACATCCCCGCGCTGGCGATTCACGGCAACAAGTCGCAGACCGCGCGCCAGCTGGCGCTGGAGAACTTCAAACAGGGCAAAGTGCGCGTGATGGTGGCCACGGACATTGCCGCGCGCGGCATCGATATCGACCACCTCTCGCACGTGGTCAATTTGGATTTGCCGGAGGTGCCGGAGACGTATGTGCACCGCATCGGCCGGACCGGCCGCGCCGGGTTGAGCGGCACGGCGATCTCGTTTTGCGATGCGCTGGAAAAGCCGTATCTGCAGGGCATCCAGAAGCTGATCCAAAAGCGCATCCCGGTGGTGGCACGCCACCCGTTTGTCCCCACGCAGCAGCAACCCGCGCAGCAACCGCCCGCGGCACAGGCCGGGCAGGTACATCCGGCTGGCAGTACCGGGGAACCGGCGCGCCGCAGGCGCAGGCGCGGGGGGCGCAATCGCCGCAAACCGGCCGGGGCCACCGGCCATCACAAGCCGTCCTGATCGCGGGGCGGCTTTTTTGCTTGACAACGCTACGCATAGTGGGTATAGTGACATTAGTAATTTAGTAAATTACTAATGTCACGCGCACGGCGCGTGCGATTTAGAGGAGGAAAGACATGAAGATCCCAACGGGGCTCAAGCACAAACCCGTGCTGGTGGTCGAAAACTATGAGCAGGTGGACGGCCGCAGCGCGTACGATTCGCAGGCCAAGGGCCTGTCCATCGGCCTTGCACAGTGGAATGACCGCGGGCGCGTGGACGCCTCGGCCAAGGTGTGGCGGTACACCGGCGAAAAGTGGTCGCGCCAGTCTGAAGAACTGCCGCTGCACCGCGTGCTGGATTTGGCGATCCTGCTCGCGCGCAGCGAGCAGTACCTGCGCGAGAGCTATCGCTATGAAAAGGGGTACGACGAGCAACAGCCGGTGGTGGCGCGCATCGGTTTGCAGGGCGATGCGATGGAAGTATCGGTCTGCACCGACAACGAACACATCGAAGAGGATTTGCTGCTGCTCAAGGACGCCATGGCGCGCGACGGCGAACTTCTGGGCGAGCGCTTTCGGGTGCTCAGCAGCATCTTAAAGGAGATGGGCTATTGAACCGGCAGACACAACAGCGCAAGGCGGCGATCCAAAGCTACAAAGCGCGGCGGCAGGTGGGCGGCGTGTGCCGGTACGTGCACGAGCCCAGCGGGCGGTTTCTGCTGTTTGCCGAGCCGGACCTTGCCGCGGGACGCAACCGCTTTGCCTTTATGCAAAAGACGGGCAGCTGCCCACATTTGCAGCTGCAATCGGACTGGAAGCACGACGGCCCGCAGGCGTTTCGGCTGGAAGTGATGGAAGAGCTGCGCCGCGGGGAAGAACAGACGGATGCACAATTTCGCGCGGATTTGCAGACGCTGCTGTCGCTTTGGCAGGAGAAGTCCGACGTGCGCGACTCCTATATCCATTGGAATCCATCGTGAGGCGGGAAGGGAAACGGCCATGGCGCTACACCGGCCGGAGGACGGCCATACAATGCGCACGCGTGTGCGATTTGCCCTGGCAGCTGTGGGCATTGTGCTGTTGGGCCTGCTCTCGCGCATGCCGGCGCTGCACCTGCCGCCCGCCTGGGGCGATGTGCTCTGGGCGTGCATGCTCTATGCGCTGCTGGGCCTGATCGCCCCACAGAGCCGGACGGCCCGGCGCGCGATGCTTGCGTGGGGGCTTTGCATGCTGGTAGAATGTTCGCAACTGCTGCACACGCCCTGGTTGGATGCGCTGCGCGCCACGGCGCTGGGCCATCTGTTGCTGGGCAGCACGTTTGTTGCGGGCGATTTGCTCTGTTATACGCTGGGCGTCGCGTGCATGTATGCAGTGGAACGATGGATACGCAGGAGGGAAAGGCGATGAGACGAACGCAAAACCTGTGGGCAGCCGCCTGCTTTGGACTGGCGCTGCTGGCCACGGCCTGGCTGGCGATCGTCATGCTGCTGGGCGGCGGCATCGACGCAGGGAGCCTGTGCGTGATGGCGCTGCTGATTCTGGTTCCGCTCGTATGCGGCGCCTGCCTGCAGATGCGCGCGCTGCAACCCGTGCAGCAGAAGAATCGGATGGGCACGCGCATCGTATGGATGATGGGCAT
>DXZF01000200.1 GCA_019415425.1 Bacillota bacterium
GGTTATTCTCCAAAAAGGCAATCAGCATGCGCGGCGGCGCGACCACCGTGTTGTTCAGCGTATGCGGGAAATAGTTGCCCTTTTCCCGATCGCGCACGCGGATTCCCAGCCGGCGCGCCTGCGCATCGCCCAAATTGGAGCAGCTGCCCACTTCAAAGTATTTCTGCTGGCGCGGCGACCACGCCTCCACATCGATGCTCTTGACCTTCAGATCCGCCAGATCGCCCGAGCAGCACTCCAGCGTGCGCACCGGGATATCCAGCGAGCGGAAGAAGTCCACGGTGTTCTGGTACAGCTGCACAAACCATTTCGGGCTGTCCTCGGGCTTGCAGACCACGATCATCTCCTGCTTTTCAAACTGGTGGATGCGGTACACGCCGCGCTCTTCGATGCCGTGTGCGCCCACTTCTTTGCGAAAGCACGGCGAATAGCTGGTCAGCGTCTGCGGCAGCGCCTCCTCCTCCAAGATGGTGTCGATGAACTTGCCGATCATCGAGTGCTCGCTGGTACCGATGAGGTACAGGTCCTCGCCCTCGATCTTGTACATCATATTTTCCATCTCGCTAAAGCTCATCACGCCGTTGACCACATTGCTGCGGATCATAAACGGGGGAATGTAGTATTCAAACCCGCGGTCGATCATAAAGTCGCGCGCATACGAGAGGATGGCCGAGTGGAGCCGCGCGATATCGCCGCGCAGGTAGTAGAACCCGTTGCCGCTGGTCTTGCGCGCGCTGTCCAAATCGATGCCGCACAGCCGCTCCATGATCTCCACATGATAGGGCACTTCAAACGGCGGCACGACCGGCTCGCCAAAGCGCTCCACTTCCACATTTTCGCTGTCGTCCCTGCCGATGGGCACCGAGGGGTCGATGATGTTGGGGATGACCAGCATGCGCTTTTGAATTTCCCCGGTCAGCACGTCGATGCGCGCCTCCAGCGCCTCCAGCTCCTGCGCCATGTCCACCACGCTCTGCCTGGCCTGTTGCGCCTCTTCCCGCTTGCCCGCTTTCATCATCTGGCCGATCTGTTTGCTGATCACGTTGCGTCGGTTGCGCAGCTCGTCACAGCGCGTCTTGGCCTCGCGGCACTCGCGGTCCATTGCCACCACTTCGTCCACCAGCACCAGCTTTTCGTCCTGAAATTTTTTCCTGATGTTCTCCTTGACCAACTCGGGATCGGTGCGCAGCAACCTGATATCCAACATGACAAATGTCCTCCTTTGCGCGTTCTATCGCGTCCGTACAACGTGTTGTGGAGTCGCATCGCGGCCTTTTGTTCAAACAAAAAAGACCCTCTCCCCCATCTGCATTTCCATGGGACGGAAGGTCTTCCGCGGTGCCACCCAAATTGCCGGCATGTGCCCGGCCGCTCGTCTGCGCTGTAAAGGGCGCGCCCTTCCGGCTCCTCGCCGGCGGCTCACAGAGTGGAAGTGCGTGCGCGCCCCCCGGTTTTCACCCGCCACCGGTTCTCTATGCGGCCGCTGCGCCGTAGCTCCTTCATCGCCGTTTGCATCTAACATCTCCAATTTTCCTTAGCATATACGATCTGCCGCCATTTGACAAGCGCCTTTTGTGCACAATCGCCCAGCGCCGCTGCTGCCCATGCTTGCCGTAAATCGATCAAGCGGGCAGGTCCCCGCGCTCTGTCGGTTCCCTGCCCGCCGTGTCTGCATCCAATCGCGCTTATTTCTCGACCGTGAACCCAGCGCCCTCGATCGCCGCGATAAAGCCGTTGACCGTTGCCGGGGGCTCGAATTCAATCGTCACTTCGCCTTTTTCCAAGTCGACCTTTGCGCTCTCGTAGCCCTCAAACACGTTCACCGCGCGGCGCACTTTTTTGGCGCACTGATCGCAGCTCATTCCACTGACCTTCAAAACGATGCTTTCCATTGCGTGATTCCTCCACACCAAATTTTCCGGCAAAGCCGTCCTCCCCCCGCCGCGTGGGCATGGGAGAGCCCAATTTGCATTTATTGTACCCTGTCTTGCCAGGGGATGCAAGGCCGAAAAGGCGGCGCGCGCACATTTGCCCATATCGGCACCGTTGTGCGCGTGCGCGCATACGATATAGCGTGCGCTGCAGGGCTTTGCGCCGGGCGCCTATCGGGGTACGGCGTATGGGCCTTCCACGGCGCAGAACCCGTGGCAGAGGGGGATGATTTTGTCAAATCTCTGCCATCATTTTCTCACAAAGTCATTGTGCCAAACTTTCGCACATGCTACAATTGGGATGTCATAATATATTATACTTTGAATTGGAAAGTGAGGAGTCTTCTGATGGATGTCATCAAGAAAAACTGGAAACTGATCAACCTCGTCCTGTACATCGTCTGCGCTGTGTGCTGGATTTTCCCTATGTACAGCGTCTTTGGCTTTGGCATCTCTTCCTTCACATTGCTGTTTGAAGGATCGTTCCTGGCCATCATCCTGTTCATCTGCCCGGTGTTGGGCCTGGTGTTCCTGTTGGCGCCCAGCAAGAACAGCCCCAGCACCATATATGTGTTGGAGTTGATCGTCGCGGTGGTTGGGATCATCCTGATCTTTGTCACCAAGGGTTTGGCGGGCGGAAGCTACTCTTCGCTGCTGTCTCTGGGCTTTGGCGGCATCCTGTCGGTGCTGTGCTACGTCGCCATCGCCGTGGTCAACGGCATCATGATGGCCAACAAAGAAGCGTAATCGCGCATGTTTCCCCCACAGGTGGGGAGGATAAAAGCGTCTGTTGACAGGCGCTTTTTTTATTGCGCCTGATTGATCGAATTTGATTGTTCTTTGAATTATTTGTTAAAAACGCGAAAACTTTTGCTTATAATTGAATTTTTTTGATTGGAAATGATTGACATTCATTGAAACGCATGTTAATCTTTTCACGACTTAGAGGAGGGACCCATCGTGCTCACAGAAGAACGCCATCATCTCATCCTGCAGATGCTGCAGGCCCACCAGAGCGTAACGGTCTCGCAGCTGTGTCAGGCGCTGGGCGCATCGGAATCCACCATCCGCCGCGACCTCAACGCGCTGGACCGGCAGGGCCAGCTCAAAAAGGTGCACGGCGGCGCCACGCAGACCGATTGGCTGTACGCCACGCAGGACGAGGTCGTCTCGGTGCGGCACAGCATCCACATGGCCGAAAAGCAGCGCATCGGCGCCGCGGCCGCACAGCTGATCGAGCCCGACGACTTTGTCTACGTCGATGCGGGCACCACGACCGAGTGCATGGTGGACGCGCTCACGCACACCGGGGCCGCGTTTGTCACAAACGGCATCCTGCTGGCCAAAAAGCTCGCACAGAAGGGCTGTAGCGTGTATCTGCCGGCCGGCGAGCTCAAGCTCGCCACCGAAGCGCTGGTCGGGGCGCAGGCGGTCAGCAGCCTGCAATCCTACAACTTCACCAAGGGTTTTTTTGGCACCAACGGCATCACCCGGCAAAACGGCTTCTCGACCCCGGATGCCACCGAGGCGGCCGTCAAGGCCGCGGCCCTGGCCCGTTGCAGGCGCGCCTATGTCCTGGCCGACCCCGCCAAGTTCGGCGTGATCGCGTCCGTCACCTTTGCCCGCTTTGAAGCGGCCACCATCTACACCACGCGCATGGCAGACCCCGCGTTTGCCGGTGCGAGCAATCTTCGGGAGGTTGAACGTCCATGATCTATACCGTTACCCTGAACCCTTCGCTGGACTACGTCGTATCCGTGGACGGCTTTGCCGCCGGCAAGCTGAACCGCACGCAGCAGACCCACGTCTTTCCCGGCGGCAAGGGGATCAATGTCTCCATCGTGCTGCAAAACCTCGGCATTCCCAGCCGCGCATTGGGCTTTCTGGCCGGGTTTACCGGGCGTGAAATCCAACGCATGCTGCAGGACTACGGCTGCGCCTGTGACTTCATCGACTTGCCCGAGGGGCTCTCGCGCATCAATATGAAGATCAAATCCGACAGTGAAACCGAGGTCAACGGCGAGGGGCCCGCCATTCCAGACGCGCAATTTCAAATGCTTTTGCAGCAATTGGACACACTACAACCGGGCGATACCCTCGTCCTCGCCGGCAGCGTGCCCAAGAGCGTGCCGGAGGACGTCTACGAGCGCATCTGCGCGCGGCTGTCGGAAAGGGGCGTGCGCTTTGTGGTGGACGCCTCGGGTCCGCTGTTGCAAAACGTGCTCCGCTACCGCCCGTTTCTCATCAAGCCCAACGACGTGGAGTTGGGCGAACTGTTTGGCGTGATGATCCATTCGGACGAGCAGATCGTCGACTGTGCGCGGCAGCTGCAGGGCATGGGCGCCCAGCACGTGCTGGTTTCGCTGGCAGGGGACGGCGCGCTGCTCGTCACGGCGGACGGGCAGACGCTGCGGCAGCGTCCGCCGCAGGGCACCGTGGTCAATTCGGTGGGCGCGGGCGATTCCATGGTGGCCGGCTTTCTGGCCGGGCTCGCGCAGGGCATGGACATGGTCGGCGCGCTTTCGCTCGCCATCTGTGCCGGCAGCGCCACCGCCTTTACGCACTGGCTCGCCGGGCGCGAGGAAATCCTTGCCCTGTACCAGGCGCATACCGCATGACGATTGATGTTGAAGGAGGAATCTTCTATGCGTATTACAGATCTTTTGCACCGTGAGTCCATTGCGCTCGCGGGCGCGCCGGCGGACAAATACGCCGCCATCGACCAGATGGTCGCGCTGATGGCAAACAGCGGCAACCTCAACGATGTGGAGCGTTACAAAGAGACGGTCCTGGCCCGCGAGGCGCAGGGCACCACCGGCATAGGCGATGGCATCGCCATCCCGCACGGCAAGACCGACGCCGTCACCACCGCCGGCCTGAGCGCCATGGTGGTGCCGGACGGCATGGATTTCGACTCGCTCGACGGCGCGCCCACCTACCTCATCTTCCTCATCGCCGCGCCGGACACCGCCGACAACGTGCACCTCGAGGTGCTCAGCCGCCTGTCCACCATCCTGATGGACGAGGCGTTTCGCCAGGCGTTGATCGCCGCGCCCGATGTGGACGCCTTCCTCGCGTTGATCGATGCGGCCGAGCGGGAAAAGCTGGACGCGGACGAGGCGGACGCACCGCCCCAGGCGCAGATGGCCGAACAGCCGGGCATCCGCGTGCTGGCCGTCACCGCCTGCCCCACCGGCATCGCGCACACGTACATGGCTGCGGAGAGCCTTGAAAAGGCGGCCAAGGAGATGGGCGTCACCATCAAGGTGGAGACCAACGGCTCCGGCGGCGTCAAAAACCAGCTGACGCAAGAGGAGATCGCACAGGCGGAATGCATCATCATCGCGGAAGACCGCGATGTGCCCGCGCAACGCTTTGACGGCAAGCGCGTCATACAGACCAAGGTGGCAGACGGCATCCACCGCCCCAAAGAGCTGCTGGAACAGGCGCTTTCCGGGCACGCGCCCGTCTTCCATGCCGAGGGCGGCGCACAGGAGCAGGCGGTGCAGGAGCACGAAGGCGTGGGCCGCCGCATCTACAAGCACCTGATGAACGGCGTCTCGCACATGCTGCCGTTTGTCATCGGCGGCGGCATCCTGATCGCGTTGGCGTTCCTGTTTGACGATTTCACGATCGACCCCAGCAATTTCGGCAAAAACCTGCCGTTTGCCCGCTTCCTCAAGACGGTGGGCGACACGGCCTTCGGCTTCATGTTGCCAGTGCTGGCCGGCTACATCGCCATGAGCATTGCCGACCGCCCGGCGCTGATGGTCGGCTTTGTCGGCGGCATGCTGGCCAAGGACGGCGGCTCCGGCTTTTTGGGCGCGCTCGTCGCCGGGTTTGTGGCCGGCTACCTGATCCTCGGCCTGCGCAAGCTGTTTGACAAGCTGCCCCATGCGCTGGAGGGCACCAAGCCGGTGTTGCTGTATCCGTTCTTTGGCGTGCTGCTCATCGGCGCCGCGATGACGTTCCTGATCAATCCGCCGATGTCGGCCTTCAACACGTGGCTGTCGAATTCGCTCAGCGCCATGGGCGAGAGCAGCAAGATCCTGCTGGGCCTGATTCTGGGCGGCATGATGTCCATCGACTTTGGCGGGCCGCTCAACAAGGCCGCATACGTGTTTGGCACCGCGGCGATCGAATCCGGCAACTACGACATCATGGCGGCCGTCATGGTCGGCGGCATGGTTCCGCCGCTGGCCATCGCGCTTGCGACGATGCTGTTCAAAAACCGTTTCACCAGCAGCGAGCGGCAGTCCGGCCTGACCAATATCGTCATGGGCCTGGCGTTCATCACCGAGGGCGCCATCCCGTTTGCCGCGGCCGACCCGCTGCGCGTCATCCCCTCGTGCGCCATCGGCTCGGCGGTGGCCGGCATGCTGTCCATGGCCTTTGGCTGCACGCTGATGGCCCCGCACGGCGGCGTGTTCGTCTTCCCGGTGGTCGGCAACGCGCTGATGTACGTCGTCGCGCTGTTGGCCGGCACCGTCGTCGGCGCACTGCTGCTGGGCATTCTCAAGCGCCCCATCCAAGGCGACGCTCACCACAACTGAAAGGAGTTTGTGCCATGCAAACCATCTCTTACACCATCACCGACCCGCAGGGTGTACACGCCCGCCCCGCCACGCAGCTGGTCAAGGTGCTCAACGGCTTTGCCAGCAACGTCACCGCGCAAAAGGGCGCGCAGCGCGCGGCAGGCAAATCCATCATGGGGCTGATGAGCCTCAAACTCGCCCAGGGCGAGACGCTGACGCTATCATTCGACGGCGCCGATGAACAACAGGCGGCGCAGGCCGCGCTGGTGTATCTGCAGGAAAACTTCTGAGCGTTTCCGTACACGACAAAACATCTCCACCAGGGGAGACGCCCCCTTTGTGGAGATGTTTTTCTTTTCCGCTCCTGCGCGCAAAACGGCGTCTATCGCCTACGGGCCCACGATAGAGATCAGATCGGTTTCGGGATGGCGCTGCATCGTGCGGCACAGCTGGTCTACAAACCGGTCGTAAAAATCCACAATGCCCGCGATGTGTTGGCGTCGCATTTCCCGCTGTGCGCTCGACGCCTCCGCGCCCGCCCGAAAACATGGGTGATACACCGCAAAGCGCTGCTTGAGGACGCGCAGTGCGGCACAGTCGGCACCGGTGCTCAGCTGCCTGGCGGTCTGCACAATCTCCCTCTGCATCGCATCCAGGGTCGCATACGTGTAAAAGTTGTGCGTCAGGTTCCACTCAAAGCCCTGCCCGTATGCCTCACGCCCCTGGTTGGCCGGCAGATCCGCATCGAAGAACCTTTCGAGAAAATGCGCCAGATAGCAGTCCACGCCATCTTCCTCAATGGAAAATCCGTTGCCCAGCCACACTACGTCCTCCCAGTCGATGGGTTCGCCCGCCCTGGGCGCCACCGGCCGGAACCAGAAAACGTCTTCCGGGGCCTTATCCGTGAAAATTGGCATGTAAATGTCCATCGTACCCTCCTGTCTGTTTGCGTTAGTCCTTCATTCCCGTCCCGTCAAAGGCGGGGACAAAGGCGCCGTCCGCCGCGGACAGCGCCTGCACGTAGCCGTCCTCCAGGCCATATGCCAACAGCGCCTCCTGCCCTTTGCGCACTTCAAAGCGCGTCAGGCGGCGGTTGATCTCGGGGAATGCCTTGGCGTCGCCACACGGGATGTACTGGCTCATCAGGCTGATGAGCACTTCGCCCTTTGCAAAGTGCTGCGCCAGGTACGCGAGCACGCGCGCGGT
>DXZF01000201.1 GCA_019415425.1 Bacillota bacterium
ATCCTGCGCTGCAAGGGCGATACCCGAACGCCGCTCGTGCTCAACACCATCACCAACCTGGCCAACGTCTGCCTCAACTTCCTGCTCATCTACCCCTCGCGCACGCTGCACCTGTTGGGGCACGCGGTGCCGATGTGGGGCGCCGGGCTGGGCGTGAGCGGCGCGGCGATCGCCACGTCCATCTCCACCGGCGCGATCGGCGTGTGCCTGATGGCGGTGGTGTACGTGCGCAAGGACGCGCTGCGCATCTCGCTGCGCGAGTGCTACCGGCCGGATGCCGCCATCCTGCGGCGCGCGCTGGCGCTGGGCCTGCCGGTGGCGCTGGAGCGCACCACCATCTCGCTGGGGCAGATCGTGATGACGCGCATCACCGCCACGCTGGGCACCGTGGCGCTGGCCGCCAACCACGTGGCCGTCACCGCAGAGGGGCTCAGCTACCTGCCGGCCAGCGGCATCTCGTACGCCGCAACGACGCTGGTCGGCCAGCGCGTGGGCGCGCGCGAATCGCACGAGGCCAGCCGGTACGCGCGGCTGTCGGGCTGGTTCGGGCTGGCGTTTTCGGCCGGCATGGGCGCGCTGCTGTTCGTGCTGGCGCGCCCGCTCTCCACGATGTTCTCCAGCGATCCCGCCGTGGTGTCGCTGGCGGCGGGCATGCTGCGCATCGTCGCGGCGGCCGAGCCGCTGTTCGGCGTGTCCATCGTGCTGGGCGGCGCGCTGCGCGGCGCGGGCGACAGCCGCTTCCCGTTTGTGATCAGCATGCTGTGCATGTGGGGCATCCGCGCGACGCTGGCGCCGCTGTGCGTGTTTGTGCTGCACACCGGCCTGGCCGGCATCTGGATCGCCATGGCGGTCGATCTGTGCGCGCGCGGGGCGCTCTCGCTGTGGCGGGTGCGGCGCTGCCGCTTTGACGCCCGCGTGTGAGGCGGGGGCGCGGGGAATCCCCTGCTTAGATTGAATATTTATAAAGCATATTTATCCTTTCATTCATTGTGTAACAAATGTGGAATTTTGTAGCATTTTCGTAAATAAGTTGTATTACATTCGCTGTTACAAAAGAGGCGAATTTGGTGTAAGATGGCGTGCAGTGGGCATCACTCTCTCCATAAAGCCCGTCAATTCGGGTGGATTCGGGTGGATTCGACGGGATTTGACGGGAAAAGACACAAAATTTTTTCAAATAATTGTAACGCGCGCGATACGGAAAATCGCGCGGAAAATCGCGAAATCCTGTGGTATAATAGAGCTGTGATCGAGGAAAAACGGGCGATTTCCGCCCGGTGGCCGGCCGGCGCCGAGACCGGCGCGCACGGCCCGCACCAGCAGGAAATTCGCGTTTTTGTAAAGGGGAAAGCATCCCCATTGGCCTGCCGATTTGCCCGCGGCGCAGAGTACGGGCAAACGAAAAAAAGTCGTCAAAAGGCGCGCAATTCTCACACAAAAAACCAAAATCATGCGTTTTTCGGTCTGCGAAAAGCTACGAGTTTTGTCGAAAAACCGATGTATAATGCAAAAGCAATCGGCGCGCAACACAAAAGACGACGGTTTCCATTTTGACCACGCAACGCAGTCAAAGGGGACAAATGCTGCATGTTGCACAATTTTTGATTGAGGAGGTTCCCCATGCAAAGTAAATTGATCAAGCCATCCACCACCTGTTGTCTGTACGGATTTACGGCCGATATCGTGCCCTACGGCCTGCTGGAGAACAGCATCGATTGCACCCGGCTGAAGGTGCAGCTGGCCACGCAGATCCAGGCCATGGTGGACAAGGGGGTGAACACGTTCATCTCCACGCTGGAGCGCGGCGCCGCGATCTACGGCGCGCAGATCGTGCTGGATCTCAAGCGCACCCATCCCGAGAAGAACCTCAAGCTGGTGGTCATGCTCTCGTGCCCCGAGCAGAGCGAGAAGTGGCCCATCCTCGCGCGCGAGCAGTTCCAGGCCCTGCTGGAGCAGGCCGACCTGGTGCTGGTGCAGAGCGAGGCGCACCACCAGAACGCGCGCGAACGGCGCAACCGCGCCATGCTGGGGTACTGCGGCCATATGATCGCGGTGTTCGAGGCGCAAAAGGGCAAGCCCGGCGCCGTGCGCCTGGCCGAGAGCCGGGGGTTGGACGTGTGCACGCTGGACCCTAACGATGTGACCAACAAGAAGAGCGCCAGCGCTTAAAAGCGCCTTTGCCGCAATGCCTGATTGGCAGCCCGGGGCTTGGCCCCGGGCTTTTTTTGCCCCGGGGGGGTTTTGCAGGGGCAGCGCCCCTACGACCCCTGTTTGGGGGGTGTTTTTTGTAGGGGTTCCACCCCTACGACCCCGCCAAAGGGTCATCGACCCTTTGGAATCCCTTTGTCGCAAATGCATGCGCATTTGCTTTGGGGGGATTGGGCCCTGTCCGGCCGCATTGCGATGCATACTTTGCTGCCTCCGTGGTTTGGGAGGGGGGTTGTAG
>DXZF01000202.1 GCA_019415425.1 Bacillota bacterium
TCTTGGTGGTGGACGAACCCACGACTGCGCTGGCGCATGCCGCCCGAAAATGCGTGCGGGGGCTCATGCATGCGCAGCTCCGCCTCATCGATGCCCACCCGCTGCAACCACGCAACGGCCTGTGCCCACGCCTGGCGGCGCGTGCATCGCCGCCCGCAGCGGATGGCCTCCACCAGTTGATTCCCGATCGACATGGAGGGGTCCAGCGCGCTCTGCGGGTCCTGGAACACCATGGCGATGCGCTTGCCGCGCACGGCGCACAGCGCCTTTTCCGTCAGCTGTGTCAGGTCCTGCCCATCCAGCCGCACCGCGCCCTGCGCCACGCGCGCGTTTTGCGGCAACAGCCCCAACAGGCCTTTGCACAGCACCGATTTCCCGCAGCCCGACTCCCCGACGATGGCCAGCGTCTCGCCCTTTTGCAGGTCAAACGACACGCCGCGCACCGCGTGCACCACCCCTGCAGCCGTATCAAATTGGATGTGCAAGTCGGACACCTGCAGCATGCCGTTCCCTCCTTTCTCTACAGGGCAAAGCCGTTGTCCGCCAACGTCATTGCGCGATCTCCCACTGCGCGATGTTCCAGAAGATACCCACGCCGTGGTGGCCCAGCACCGTGTCCTCCGTCATGCCCTGTATGCCGGTCCTGCTGACGTAGATCGCGTCCACGTATGCGATGAACGTGTACGGCAGATCACGGGCCAGCTCCTCCTGAAATTGCAGGTAATACGCCTTGCGCGCGTCTTCGTCGCTGCTCTCGCGCGCCTTTTGCAGCAATTCGTCCACTTTTGCATTGGAATAGCCGCTGTAGTTGGCGCCCTTGTCGGTACCAAACACCTTGTAGGTGTGGTCGTCCGGATCAAACGGGCTGCCCCAGCCGATCAGGTACGCCTCCTGCCCAGCCCAGTCCACCTGCGCCTGCACGGCCACCTTTGCGTCTACGCCGATGGCCCGCAACTGCTGTGCGCAGATGCCGGCCATGTCGATGCGCACCTGGTCGCCCTCGCTGCAGTTGATGGTAAACGCGAGCCTCACGCCGTCCTTTTCATAGATCCCATCGCTTCCCTTTTGCCAGCCCGCCTGCTCGAGCAGCTGCTGCGCACGCTGTGGATCGTAACTGTATGTTTCCATGTCCGGGTTGTTGTACGGGCCCATCTGCAGCGGCGAATACGCCACCTCTCCATGGCCGAGCAGCACGGTATCGATGATGGCCTGCCGGTCAATGGCATAGCTGAGCGCATTGGGCAGTTCGCGGTGGTTGCGGAACAGGTCGTTGTTGAAATTGTACAGGATGCCGCGGTAGTCCGCCGTCTTCATATTGTGGACCACATAGTTTGGATCGCCCTCAAACTGTGCTGCGTCCTGCGGCGTAATCTGCGCCAAATCCAGTTCGCCGCTCTTGAGCTGCAGGGCGCGCGCCCGGGTATCCTCCACGATTTTGAAGATCACGGTGTCGATTTTGGGCACACCGCGGTAGTAGTCCTCATTCCTTTGCAGGGTAATGCTCTGCCCTACGTCCCACTGCACCAGCTTATACGGCCCGGTGCCGATGGGCGCCTGGTTGTACGGATCCGTCACAAGGTCCTTTCCCTCCAACAGATGTTGGGGCAGGATACCGATGGTCAAATAGTCCAACATGGCCACGTTGGGCGCCTTGAGCGCAATTTTCACCGTCTGTGCATCCGGCGTCTCGATGCCGACGATGTCCTCGTAGTTGGACGCGATTTCCGAGCCGTTGGCGGGGTCCATGATCGCCTCCAGCGTGAATTTGACATCCGCCGAGGTAAACGGCTGCCCGTCGTGCCACTTGACCCCTTCGCGCAGCGTAAAGGTGTAGGTGTTGCTCGCCTCGTCAAAGGACCACTGCGTCGCCAGGTCCGGTTCCACCTCGTTGTTTGCATTGTGCGCCGTCAGGCCCGAAAAGATCAGGGAATTGATCTCGCCGTGCTCGTACAGCGCCGGATTGATGGCGGTGTAGTCGCCACTGCCATAGACCAGCGTCTTTCCCTGCGCCTCCCCGCCCTGTTGGTTTGCGGGCGCGCTGCCGCACGCGCACAGGGCCGTGCACAGCGCCAGGGCGCATAGCGTTCTCATCCAACGTTTCCATCGCTTGTGCATCTGTGTTCCTCCTCATTCCGCTCTTTTCGTCTGCGTATTTGCAGATTGTGGTGCCGGCGGTTCTGTTCGCTTCGCAGCGCGTTGCCGATCTGCGCCAGCGCGCACATCGTGGCGACCAGAAACACGCCCGGTATCACAATCATCCACCAATTCCCCGAGAGCAGCGCGCGCTCAGCGCCGCTGAGCATGCTGCCCCAGGAGATGATCTCCAGCGGCAACCCGATGCCCAAAAAGCTCAGCGTCGCCTCTGTACCCATTGCCGCACCCACCTGTGAAACCACCATGAACATCAGCGCGGGCACCAGATTGGGCAGCAGATGCACGCGCAATAGGTACCAGAATCCCGCCCCCATGCTGCGCGCCGAAAGCACGTATGCGCTGCCCTTCATGCGCGACACCTCGGTGTGTACCACGCGGCTCATCTGCATCCAGCTGGTCAGGCCGATGGTCAATGAAAGCGACAGCACATCGCCCTGCCCCAAAAACGCCTGCACGAACAGGATGATCAGGATGGACGGGATGCTCATCACCATCTCCACAAAGCGCATCCACAGCGTCTGCAGCCATTTGGGCGCAAACGCGCTCAGCGTGCCCAGGACCACCGCGATGCACGTGCTCAGCGCCGTGGACAGCGCCCCGATGCACAGCGAGATGCGCCCGCCGTAAAAGATCATGGAGAACAGATCGCGTCCCATGGCGTCGGTGCCAAACCAGAAGGTGCCGTTGGGGGCCTGCGCCACATGCGCCAGGTCCATATACGTCGGATCGTAGGGGATAAACATTTCGCACAGCAGGCAGGCAAGGCACAGCACGATCAGCAGCGCTGCGGCCATGACCGGCCGGCGTCTTTGGGTTCGCACCGGTACAGCGGGCGTCTGGGCGCTCGCCGGCGCCTTGGCAAATGCAAATGGGTCAGTCAATCGCCTCACCCCCTCCCGGCGCTTTCAGGCGCGGGTCGATGCGCGCGGCGATCCCCTGCGCCAAAAGGTTGCTCAGCACCACGGCAGCGCCCGTGATCAGGCACAGTACCATGAGCAGGTTGTAGTCGTGATACTTGGCGCTCTCAAAGCAGAGCGTACCCAGCCCGGGATACGAAAACACCTGCTCGACGATGTACGTCCCGCTGAGAATATGCGGCACGGCAACGGCCATCAGGCTGATCATGGAGGGCAGGATGTTGCGCACGCAGTGCCGCCACAGGATGCGCCGCGGGGAAAGCCCCTTGGTGCGGCACAGCAGCACATAGTCCTTGCGCACTTCGGTCAACAGCTGGTTGCGCACCATGTAGGCGTAGTACCACAGGTGCCCCAGGACCAGGGTGGTCAGCGGCAAAATCAGATGCGTGATCCAGCTGCCCAGGTTGTGCGCCTGCCCCATCGCATATGCGCCGCTGGTGGGCAAGAGGCGCAGCGTCACGCTAAACAGCAAAATCAGCATCAGCGCCATCCAGAACGCCGGAATGCTGTTGAGCACGACCCCCACTTTGCAGATGATTCGATCCGCCCAATCGCCCTCGTGCATGGCGCAGAATGCGCCCAGCCCAAACGCCAGCGCAAACGTGTAGACAAATGCCAGCCCCCCCAGCAGCAGGGTATAGCCCGCCACCTCGCCGATGACCTGCAGCACCGGCTGCTTGTACTGAAAGGAGATGCCAAAATCGCCATGCAGCGCGTTGCGCGCCCATCGGACATACTGTACCGGTAGAGAGTCGTCCAACCCCAGCCGTTCGCGCGCCGCCTGCTGCTCGCTCTGGCTCATGCGCTCTACGCGCTCGCCGTAGTACGCGCGCAGCGGATCGCCGGGGGCCAGCCGTGCCACCGTGAACACCAGGGCCGACAGCACGACCATGGTCAAGACAAACTGCAGCGCGCCGCGCGCAAACCGGACTACGCCGGCCCCCCGATGCTTGGGCACGTCCTTCCCCCCTCTCTTGCGGATAAACGAAAAGACCACAAAGGTCTCTGCATTCGCCGAATACAGGAAAACCTTCGTGGTCTCCATTTGCCCTGTCGTATTGCTTGCAACCGGGGCGCTGCGTCATGCAGGCGGTGCGCCTTCATGACGCCTTGCCCCAGCATATGGCATCATACCATATTGTGTGGCCGTTTGACAACCACGGCCAACTGTCACACCGTGCCGGATGCGCGCCGGCCTTTCGTATACCGGACGCGTTACGCCTCTTCTTCCACGACGCGGATAGAGCGAATCACCTGCGGCGTCAACGGACGGTCCGTCGCATCCGTGGGCGTCGAGGCGATCTCGTCCACCACGTCCATGCCGGAAATCACCTTGCCAAACGCGGCATACTTGCCGTCCAGATGCGGGGTATCGGCATGGCAGATGAAAAACTGGCAGCCCGCTGAATCCGGCAGCGCGCTGCGCGCCATGGAGATGGTCCCGCGGGTGTGCTTCAGGCGGTTGTCCACGCCGTTTTCTTTAAATTCTCCCTTGATACGGTAGCCGGGGTTGCCGGTGCCGGAGCCGTCGGGGCAGCCCCCTTGAATGACAAATCCGCTGATTACGCGATGGAAGATCAACCCATCGTAGAACTTTTCGCGCGCCAGTTTGACAAAATTTTCCACCGTAATGGGCGCATTCTTGGGATCCAGCTCGATGTGGATCTCCTTCCCGTTTTCCATGGTAATGACGATCATCGTCTCATCCTCCATATTCTCTTTGGCTTGTCCACAGACGCAAGCGCGCCTGTGGGCGGTTTCCACTTTACACCATCGCGGTACATTCTGGCAACCGGCGTATAAAGCGGTGGGCAAACAGCCATGCTAACGGCGAGGTGAATCGCTTTGAGACAGACCCATTTGGACGACCTGTTGTCTGGCAGCGCCGAGGCCAGCGACTACTTTTCGCGCCTGCCGCACTCTTTGCAGATGCAGCTGCGGCACGAGGCGCCCGGCATACAGTCCCTTGCCCAATTGCGGCAGACGGCGGACGAATTGTACTGGGGGTATGAAGTATGAATTGGATGGACGACGCACCGCGCGGTTTCTATATGGCCCTGGCCAAAGATTTGGACGCCTTCAAGGCCTTTGCACGCCTGACGGACGACCAGCAGCGGCAGGTGCTGGAGGCGGCCCGCCACATCCATACGCGCCGCGAGATGCAGGCGTTTGTGCAGACGCTGTTTTAACGCCAAACCACAGTCCGACGACCGACAGAGCAGAGACCGTACGCCGGCTTCTGCTCTGTTTTTTTACGGGCTCATCCAACGTAGCAGCGGGCACGGGAGGTTCAGGGGTCAAACATACACAGCTGCTCGACTTCGTACGGCCTCTTGCTGGCGCGGACGATGTCCCCCATGCGAATATACAGCCCGTTCTCGCGGCATGCCCGCGTCAATTTGGGCCAGAGCGTGCGCACGCGCGGCGTGACGCACTGGTACGCACTGGCGTACTGTGCACGGTACTTCATCGCCAGCCCCTGCCCGGGAAATTGGCGTTCCAGCTGCTGCAAAAACCACTGGCGCTGGTTGTCGCGCAGCGTCACCCCCAGGGCGGGGTAGACAAACCGCGCGCCGCTCTGTTTGGCGCGGGATACGATGCCCATCAAATTCGCTTCGTTGTCCTCCACAAACGGCAGGATCGGCATCATCAATACGCCGGTAAACAGGCCGGCGTCGCTGAGCTGGCCAATAGCGGCAAACCGCTGCGAAGGCCGGGACACGTTTGGTTCCAATTTCTGCGCCAGCGCATCGTCGCATGTCGTGACCGTCACCTTGCAGATGACGGGGGCGCGCTGCGCCATGCGCTGTAGCACGTCGATATCCCGCACAATCAAATCGCTCTTGGTGGCGATCGCCACGCCGAACCCGTGTGCGCAGAGCAGCTCCAGCGCGCCGCGCGTGTACCGCAACTCCCGCTCCAGCGGGTTGTACGGGTCGCTCATGGCGCCGGTGCCAACAATGCCCTTGCGCCGCTTTTGGGACAGCTCCCGCTGCAATAGGTTCAGCGCGTCGCGCTTGACCTGCACGCGGTCAAACTGCGTGATGCCATAGCACGCGCTGCGGCTGTCACAGTAGATACAGCCGTGGCAGCATCCGCGGTACAGGTTCATGTTGTACGCGGTGCCGAACCATCGTTCATCCCGGGTCCTCTGCAAAATCCGTTTGGCCTCAATCCATGCAATCTCCTGCAAGTGGAAGTTCGCCTCCTTTTGCCGCCAGTATACAGGCGGATTGCTGACAGCGTATTGTCCAGTTATGCATCCCGATAGATCCGGTGCATCTTCGCAATGCGCAATCGCACTTCCTCCTGCACGCACTGTGGCTGCAGCACTTTGGCAAACGGGCCAAAGGATAGGATGTACCCGATCACCCATTCGCCGGGCGGGTAGTGCGCCGTGACGCGAAAATGGCCGTCCGGTCCGGTTTGAATCTGCTCGGGTGCAAATTCGTCGTACACGCGGTAGGCCTGGCTGCCGTCGATGTCCAGCACCACGCGCAGTTGGCCGGGATACGGCGCCGTCTCGGCGGGCGGGCCGGGCGGCAAGGTGCGGGTAAACGGCTCTTCCTGCCGCACGACCTGCTGCATGCGCGTGAGCTTGAACAGCCGGTAGGCCCCGCGCAGCCGGCAATACGCGCGCAGATACCACGCCCTCTCCTTAAACCACAGCTGCAACGGCTCCGCCGTGCGCCGCGTGCGCATACCGTCTACGCCCACGTACACAAAGGACACCACATTTTTTTGCAGGATGGCGGCCTTGAGCGTCTCAAACACCTCTTTTTTTGTATCGCTCCAGTCGGAAAAATCCACATCAATCCACTTGTCCACATGCATCTGAAACACGGCGCTCAACTTCTGCAGTGCCTCTTCCCCGTGCGGCATGGACGTGGCCGACAGCGTCTGCAGCGCCGTCAAAATCTGCCGTTTTTCCGTCTCTGACAGCGCGGCCTTGTCCAGCGCATATCCCTCCACGAGCGCAATGCCGCCGCCCTTGCCCCTGACGCTGTACAGCGGGACGCCCGCCATACACAGCGCCTGGATATCCCGATAGATCGTGCGCGTGGACACCTCCAGCTTTTGCGCCAGCGCTTGGGCGGTCATGCGCTCTTTGTCCATCAGGCAGTAGACGATGGAAAACAACCTGTCGATCTGCACCTTCCACCTCCTGCATTTGCTCTGCTCTTATGGTACCACCCGGCGGCCGCTGCATGCCATCCTTTTGCATGTCAGCGGCATTTTTCTGTGGATGATTCTACGCATCCCCGCACGCGTATGGTATAATTATTTTGTATACGGCAACACGATAACCGTATCTGCATTTCGCTATATCCCGCAACTGAGAAACGGAGGAATTGGCATGGCACAATACATTTTGGCACATGATTTTGGTACCAGCGGCGACAAGGCCTCTCTGTTCACCACCGAGGGCAAATTCGTGGGCACGCGTACGGTGGGATACCCGACGCACTATCAACACGGCACGTGGGCCGAGCAGGATCCCATGGACTGGTGGAAGGCGTTTTGCGAGAGCACGCGCTCGCTCCTGGCGGATGTGGACGCCAAGGATGTGCTGTGCGTGGCGTTTAGCGGCACATATCCCAACTGCCTGTGCGTAGACAAGGACGGCGAACCGCTGTACAACGCGATGATCTGGCAGGATGCGCGCTCTTATGAAGAGGCCAAGGAGATCAGCGCGCTGTTGCCGCCGGCGTACACCAAGGGCCGCCCGAACGGCATTCTGGCCACGGATCGCACGCTGCCCAAATTGCTGTGGATCAAAAAGCACCTGCCCGAGGTGTTTGAAAAGACGTACAAGGTGTTCCCCAGCGTGGCGGATTTCATCGTCATGAAGCTCACCGGCAATGCCGTGGTCAGCGAGCGCATCGCCAGCAGCACCGCCATGATGAATCTGGAAAAGACGGACTGGTCGGACGAGGTGCTGTCCATCGCGGGCGTGCCGCGTTCGATGATGCCGGACCTCAAGGCGCGCACCGATGTCGTGGGCG
>DXZF01000203.1 GCA_019415425.1 Bacillota bacterium
ATATACAATTGAAAATAGATATTGGGTCAGCATGCGGGCAGCAATCGCTTCTGTGCCGCGTGCACAGAAAGGGATTGAGCGAACATGGAGCATTATTACCAACCGGAGATCGAATGCGCCTCACAGGAGCGGATCCGCGCCTGGCAGGATGAGCGGCTGGTGCAGACCGTGCAGCACGTATACGAAAACGTGCCGTACTACCGCAACCTGATGGAGCAAAAGGGCGTGACCCCTGCCGACATCCAATCGGTGGACGATCTGCACAAATTGCCCTTCTTGACCAAGGACGACCTGCGCGAGGCCTACCCCTTCGGCCTGCTGGCCAAGCCGCTGCGCGACTGCGTGCGCATCCAATCCACCAGCGGCACCACCGGCAAGCGCGTCGTTGCCTTCTATACCCAGCACGATATCGATCTGTGGGAAGACTGCTGCGCCCGCGCCATCATGGCGGCCGGCGGCACCAAGGACGACGTGGTGCAGGTGTGCTACGGCTACGGGCTGTTCACCGGCGGCCCCGGCCTCAACGGCGGTTCGCACAAGGTCGGTTCGCTGACGCTGCCCATGTCCTCTGGCAACACGGATCGCCAGATCCAGTTCATGTGCGATCTGGGCGCCACCATTTTGTGCTGTACCCCTTCGTACGCGGCATACTTGGCCGAGAGCATTCTTGAGCGCGGTGTGCGGGACCAGATTCGCCTCAAGGCGGGCATCTTCGGCGCCGAGGCGTGGAGCGAAGAGATGCGGCAGGACATCCAGAACAAACTCGGCATCAAGGCGTACGACATCTACGGCCTGACCGAGATATCCGGCCCCGGCGTCTCGTTCGAGTGCAGCGAGCAGACCGGCATGCACATCAATGAGGACCACTTCATCGCCGAGATCATCGACCCCAACACCGGTGAGGTGTTGCCGGAAGGGGAAAAGGGCGAATTGGTGTTCACCAGCATCACCAAGGAAGCCTTCCCGCTCATCCGCTACCGCACGCGCGACATCTGCGTCCTGTCCCGCAAGCCGTGCTCGTGCGGCCGCACGCACGTCAAGATGAGCAAGCCCATGGGCCGCAGCGACGACATGCTCATCGTCAAGGGCGTCAACGTATTCCCCTCGCAGATCGAGACGGTGCTGCTCAACAAGGGGTATCCGGCCAACTACCAGATTGTGGTCAGCCGCGAGAACAACAGCGACCAGTTGGACGTGCAGGTGGAAATGACGCCGGAGATGTTCTCCGACGCCATGAGCGAGATCGCCTTGCGTGAAAAGGAGCTGGTCGAAGCGCTCAAAGCCATGCTGGGCATCTATGCCCGCGTACACCTCGTGGCGCCCAAGACCATCGCGCGCAGCGAGGGCAAGGCTGTACGCGTGATCGACAAGCGCAACCTATACTAAACAGAAAGAAGTGAGAGGTATGACCGTCAAGCAAATCTCTGTATTCCTGGAGAATCAGCCGGGTCGTCTGGCGCAGTTTACCGACGTGCTGCGCGAGCACAAGCTCGACATGCGCGCCCTGTGCCTGGCCGAAGCGCCGGACTTTGGCATCGTGCGCGTCATTGTGGACGACGCGTATGAGGCGTCCTGTGTGCTCAAAGAGGCCGGTTATGTCTTTTCCATCACGCCGGTCCTGGCCATCGCCATCCCCGATGAGGCGGGCAGCCTGTGCGAAATCCTGCACATTCTGGGCGAGCACGACATCAATGTCGATTACACGTATGCCTTTACGGCGCGCAAACACGACTTGGCGTACATGATTGTGCGCGTGGCCGACAACGAAAAGGCCATCGAGGTGCTGGGCCGCCACAACATCAAGCCGGTCAGCCAGGAGGAACTGATCTCTCTGTAATCCCGTTTTTCAACACGCGAAAGAGGGCTGGATCGTGGATCCAGCCCTCTTGTTTTTTGGGTCCCGGGTTACAGTCGCTCTTTGTACCAAAGCCGTGTACAGTTCGCTTGCCCAGCCCCAACAGCCCGTCTTTCCCTGCCCTCCCTTGCGAGGTGCAACGGCGCAGCCGCATACGCGTTACGACTTCCGCCCTTTCTCCCGTTCGGTCTCCTGTTCCACGCCCAGCAGCTTCATAAACGGCAGGCGGTCCAATACCCAGGCCAGCGCTGCGCGGGCGGGCACGCAGCAGGCGCCCATCACGGCAAACACCGGCAGCGTCACGCGGTTGAGTAGCGCAATGCCCAGCATCTGGTGGAATACGCAGACCAACAGGAAGAAGCCCACCATCATGGTCACGCACAGGATCCCGCGCATGCGGTTGAGCGGGCGGCAGACCCGCACCAGCAGCATCAGCGCCACCAGGCCCGTCATGTACACATTCAGCGTCGCAACATCCAACTCCGTCATCGGTAAGACGCCCGACAGCAAATGGATGATCACGATGTTGATCGCAATCAGGAAGCCGGAGGGGAACGCCATGTGCAACACCGTGTACAGGAAGTTGCCGCGAATGCGCTCCTTGCTCGGTTCCAGCGCCAGGAAGAACGAGGGGATGCCCTGCATCATGCTGCCGATCACGCTGAGCTGGATGGGCGAAAACGGGTACGTCATGGACGAGAACAGCGTGATGAACGACAGCAGGAAGGAGAACGTCGTCTTGAGCAGGAACAGGGAGGCCGTACGCGTGATGTTGTTGACCACGCGTCTCCCCTCCATGACCACGGCAGGCAGGGAGGAAAAGTTGGAGTCCATCAGCACCAGCTGCGAGACCTGCCGCGCCGCGTCGCTGCCGGCCGCCATGGCAATCGAGCAATCCGCCTCTTTGAGCGCAAGCACGTC
>DXZF01000204.1 GCA_019415425.1 Bacillota bacterium
CCTGGATGGAGTATGTCGGCATCGTTGCCTTTGCCCTTTCGGGCGCTCAGGTCGCTGTGCAGCGCAAGATGGATTTTTTTGGCGTGCTGGTGCTGGCCGCCATCACCGCCATTGGCGGCGGGATGATCCGCGACTGCTTTATCTACCAGAGCCCGCCCACCTGTCTGACCCGCCCGGTGTTCTGGTGGCTGATCCTGCTCAGCAGCCTGTGCATCTTCATCTGGAAAGACCGCCCGCTGCGCACCATGATCTGGGTGCTTTGCGACGCCATCGGGCTGGCCGCATTTGTGGTGGGTACCGGCGTAGTGATGCTGCAGGAGGGCACGCGACTGGGCTATTTCCTGTTCGGCACGCTGATCACAGGCGTAGGCGGCGGGATGATCCGCGACGTGCTCGCACACCGCATCCCCGTCATTTTGCGCAAGGACATATACGCCGTAGCCGGCCTGATTGGCGCCATCGTACTGTGGTGCAGCTGGAATGTCTGGCCGCAATCGGCCAGCATTGCGGTGTCCATCTGCCTGATTGTGGGCGTGCGAATGGGCTCGTTGAAATGGCACATTCAGATGCCGGTGGCCGGTGGGCGCGATGAGCAGACAAGAGATTGACGCAGTTTTCCCTTCAAAAGTTTGCGTCGTATGGCAAAAATTCAATCCTTTTTTTACGAATGGACACAGAGAGAAGAACCTCCAGCCGCAGATGTGTTGGAGGTTCGTTTTCTATTCTCTTGTTCCCCGATCTCTGAGGATGGCGTGCAGTCTCCGAAAACCCGTTTCCGCCTCGCCTGGTAACATGGCAGGTGTGCCCGTATGCGGTCGGCATCGCGGACAATGCCGCCGTCCATCGGCCTGGCCTCCAGCGCGCATTCATCGTACAGCCTGTACACGCTTCACCGCCGTAGTAGGTCCCCTGCACACAACGTAAGGACATCCTGTGGGCACACAGGGGCAACAGCGCAGCGCACCTCAAAAGGGCGTCGTGCGTTTCAATCGGCCCACATCTGCCCGCCTTCGCGCTTACGCGTGCTCCTTTTGCCGGGTAGAGATGCTGTCACGCAGGTGCGGACCGACCCATGAGGGCATGGGTACCGGCGTGAGCACCCGCACGTGCACCGGCGCCTTCTGCCGTTCAGCCAATCCGGATACGCTGCAGATCATCATAAAGAACAGCGCCGCCTGCGGTGCAAAAATCGTCACATCCATCAGGCCATGCAAACCCAGCGCCATCGTAACACTGACCAGTAGCGCCATCAGCCCATCGTCCTTTTTGGCCTTATACAACTGATACGCGCTCTTGTGGTTGTGATAGAAATACAGGCCAATCATGCTGACGCCCAATACACCGCTGGAGAGCAACAGTTCAAACAGCAGGTTGTGCGCATGTACCTCCACGATAACGGGCGATGCCGCCGCCACGCGTGCGAACGCCCAAGCGCCCTGCCCGACCAGCGGGCTCTGCAAAAAGCCTTCCAGCGCCACTTTCCACAGCAAGGTGCGCGTATGCAATTCGGCCTGCATGCCTGTCAGGCGCAGTGCGCCCGGCACCATCAGCATGCCCACACCCGCGATCACGCACACCGACAAGCCGATCAAAAACGCCTTGGTGTTGCGCAACAACAGCGTCAACACCAGCGCGCTGGCCACGGCCGCGACCATCGCCGTGCGCGAGTTGCTCAACAGCAATCCCAAAAGGCACGCCACAATGGCCAGTGCGTACAGCCACGGTTTGTTGCCGCGGCGCATCCACAGGTACATGGCTGCCAATACCGTGAATTCCATCATCATGGCGTAATAGTTGGGGTTGGCAAATACCGATGTGCAGCGGTATCCCTCGCTGGTCCCAAACGTGCATTCCTGCACCACGGCGATCAGCAGGCAAAAGATAGCGCCATAGCAGCAAAATTCCAGCATGCGCAGCAACATCGGCCGATCGATGCACACGCGCAGATATACTGCCGCCAGCATCGCAAGGCACAGACACACGCCCACGCCGATGGAAGCCAGATCGCCGTTCATCACGGTCACTGTCATCAAACTGATGCAAAATAGCATCAGGCATTTGACATAGGGCACCTGCATCATGCGCGTGCGCAATTGTGCACTTGCACAAACGCGCACCACCATGGCCACGCCCGGCAACACCGCAAACTCCGAGGGCATAAACAGTGAGGCCATGATCAAAAGCATCACGCATGGATCCCAGTCCACTTTTTTATGGTTGATGGAAGAACCCTTCCTTCCGGTTCGCAATCCTTTCACCTCATCTATTGCGATCACGCGTACTATACGCTTTCTGCACACATC
>DXZF01000205.1 GCA_019415425.1 Bacillota bacterium
GCCGGTGGTCACGCCCAAGCCTACGCCCACGGCCACGCCGGCGCCCACGCCGACCGTGACGCCCAAGCCCACGGCGACGCCCACCGCCACGCCGGCATCCACGCCCACAGTGGCGCCGGAGCCCGACGGGCAGCAGCCGCAGGCGTAAGCTACTCCATTTGCAACCATCCGGAGCCGCTGCCCTTTTCCGGGGCGCGGCTCCCTTTTGCGCTTCTCGCGGTCACGCGCGCCCGTTCACACAATCTTTACGCCTGCTGGCCATATCCTCACAGCGCATTTACAACCTCTGCTCTACCATAGGGTTGAAATGCAAAATGGGGGCACTTTGCCCCATGGGAGGAGGATGCAGGATGCAGATCCTGTTGTGTGGCGGGTATCGCTTTGTCGAGCCGTTTATCCTGCAGCATCCGGACGACGCGCTCACCTGGGTGGATCCCGACCCGGCGCGCTGCGCGCACATCCAGGCCACTTACGAGATTGAGACGCTGTGCGCCGACCCGCTCGCGCCCGGCACGCTGGAGGCGGCGCGGGTGGCGGCGTGCGACCTGCTGGTGGCGCTGCTGCCCAGCGCGCGGGACAACCTGGCGCTGTGCCACCTGGCGATGGAGCGCTTTCGCGTCCCGGCCACCATTGCGCTGGCGCAGGACGATTACCAGGGCGCAGTGCTGCGCGAGCTGGGCGTGAGCGAGGTGGTGCCGGTGCCGCACATTGTGGCCGATTCGCTCACAGATGCCATCGCGCGCATCGCCGCGCACACTCGCCCGCAGGAGGAACAGGTACAATGAATACAAAGACGCTTTGGCAACGGTGCCAGGCCTTTGGCAAACGGCACCCGCACTGCGTGCAGCTCGTCCTTGCCCTTGGCATCATCGGGCTGTGCACGCTCATGGCGCTGGGCTTCTGGCGCATCGGCCTGAGGGTGGAAAACATCCTCATGCTGTACATGCTGTGCGTGGTGCTGGTGGTGGTCGTCACGCGCGGGTACGTGCTGGGCATCGTCAGCTCGGTGCTGTGCCTGTTCATCTTCAGCTACCTGTTCACCGCGCCGCGCTATACGTTCTGGATCAGCGATTCGCGGTACCTGGTATCGCTCTCGATCTTTCTGATCATCTCGGTCATCACCTCGGCGCTGATGACGCAGCTGCAAAAGCAGGCGCGCATCGCCCGGCACAACGAGATGCTCGCCCAAAACCTGTACAAGCTCACCGGCGAGTACCAGAACGTCTCGGGCACGGCGCAGGTGCTGCAGCACGGCCTGCACAGCCTGCACGCCGTGCAGCGGCACACCTGCCTGGTGTACCTGGCCACCGGCCCCGGCCAGCTGTCCGCGCCGCAGGTGGAGAGCGGGCGGCCCATCCGCGCCTACCCCGAAAACACGGCGGACGCCGTGTGGGCGCTCACGCACGATGCGCCGTGCGGGGTGGGCACGCCGCACGCGGTGCAGTCGCCGTTCAAGTTCCTGCCCATGCGCGGCACCGATCGCGTGTGGGGCGTGCTGGCCGTGGACTGCCACGACGGCGACCTCAACGAGGACGAGTCCATTTGCGTGCACACCATTTTGACGCAGATGGGGCTTGCCATTCAGCGCGAAAATCTGTACCTTGAACGCGAGGAGAGCCGCATCGCGCTGGAAAAGGAGACGCTGCGCAACAACCTGTTGCGCTCGCTCTCGCACGATTTGCGCACGCCGCTGACCGGCATCGCGGGCTCCACCAGCTTCATTCTGGACAGCTACGATGCGCTGGACGACGACACCGTGCGCGCGCTGCTGCGCGATATTCTCAGCGACGCCACGTGGCTGAACAACCTGGTGGTCAATCTGCTCAACATGACGCGCATCCAGCAGGGGCAACTGGTGATCGAAAAGAAGGGCGAAGTGGTGGACGAGATCGTGGCCGAGGCGTGCAGCCGCATGCAGCACGCGCTCAGGGGGCGGCACCTGCAGACCGCGCTGCCCACCGACGTGCTGCTGGTGCCCATGGACGGCCAGCTGATCATCCAGGTGCTGGTCAACCTGTTGGACAACGCGGCCAAGCACACCAAAGAGGGGTGTACCATCCGTCTGTCGGTCTACCAGCGCGGCCAGCGCGCCGTGTTTGAGGTAACGGACGACGGCGGCGGCATCGCGCCGGAATTGATGGACCACCTGTTTGAGAGCTTTGTCACCGGCCAGAGCAACCGCTATGACGCACACCGCGGCGTGGGGCTGGGGCTGAGCATCTGCGCCTCGATCGTCAGGGCGCACGGCGGCGAGATCACCGCCGAAAACAACCAGGCGGGCGGCGCCACGTTCCGCTTCACCCTGCCGCTGTCATCGCCCGCGCCGCGCCCGGCTGCAACCCTGTGAGGAGGAGTCTTGTTTTGGAGCAGCAAAAACGCATTCTGATCGTCGAGGACGATGCCAGCATCGTCAACTTCCTGTCCATCTCGCTCAAGACCAACGGCTACCTGTTCGACACCGCCGCGACGGGCGTCGAGGGGCTGTCGCTGTTTTTGACCGGCCAGCCCGACCTGGTGCTGCTGGACCTGGGCCTGCCCGACGTGGACGGCCTGACGGTGCTGCAGCAGATCCGCGAGAAGTCGCAGATCCCGGTCATCGTGGTCTCTGCGCGCGGGCAGGAGCGCGAGAAGGTGGAGGCGCTGGACGGCGGGGCGGACGACTACATCACCAAGCCCTTCCACATCGGCGAGCTATTGGCGCGCATCCGCGTCGCGCTGCGCCGCTACAGGGCGACGGAGCCCGTGCCCAGCACCTTCACGCTGGACGGGCTGACGGTGGATTTCGACCGGCACAGGGTCTTTGTGGATGGCGCCGCCGTCCACATGACCGCCATGGAATACAAGCTCCTGTGCGTGCTGATCCAGCACAAGGGCAAGGTGCTCACGCACCGGTTCCTCAACCGCGAGGTGTGGGGCTACCACAATACAGAGGATTCGCAGACGCTGCGCGTGTTCATGGCCAACATCCGCCGCAAGATTGAGCGCGACACCGCGCGCCCGCGCTATATCCTGACCGAGGTCGGCGTCGGCTACCGCTTTGCCGACGAGTGAGCGCTTTGGCGCTGCCCCGGCCGCACCCGGCGTCGCGGCTGTCGCGCGCGCTTCCTTTTCCCGCCATCCATACGACGACAGGGCGCCCCATCGGGCGCCCTGTCCTGCGTTTTGTTCATGCCGTTTGCCGCCGTTGCCCGCCGGCCCGGGCGGCGTGCGCGTGCCATCGCGCCCCATCCCTTTCCGCCGGCCGCAGCGGCAGCGCCGGTTTACTTCTCTTCCTGCTCCTGCTGTGCGCGCATCAGGCGCTTGGCCATCGCCGCGCCCACCAGGCTGACCACGCCGCAGAAGATGGCGCCCGTGGCCGCGAGGAGGACCGCCACCCTGGGCAGATTGCTGGACAGCCCCACGATCAGCGCCACAATGCCCAGAATCAACGTGCCGATGCCGGTAATCAGTGTCACTTTGCGCAACGTCTCCATCCGCTTCACTTCCTTTTGGCTTAGCATAGCGCACCGCGCACGCGCTTGCAACCCCCAACGCAAAAGGCGGGACCAGCGCGTCTTGCACCCGCGTTGGTTCCGCCTTTTCCATGGTTTGTGGGGGGTTATGAGAGAGTCTTTGGGAAAATGAAGAGGGAGCACGTTCGTCTGCCACATCCACCGCGCCGCCACGCGTACGCGGTGGACTGACAGGATTTCGATTTTTGCACAAGACTTGTCATGTCTTGGGGCATTGCCCGCTATCGCACTTGAAGCTTGGTGCAAAACGATTGATAGAACATGCTTTTCTCCTTACAATCAAATGATTTTGTGTCTTTTCTTTAGGGGTTATCTTTTTTGGGGGTATCTCTTGGGTTGTTTATGGGGGGTATGAAATCTGTCTGTGCATTCCTCCTTTGGGGGTCAGATTTTATGTATCCAGAGAGTTTGGTCGATGAACTCTTCAAATGCCAGCATGTATTTTGGCGCTTGTTTGCATTCCTCCTTTCCATGTGTTATTGGGCTTGCCTTTGCATCGGGGCCATCACCTCCTTCGCTTTTGTTGGCTTGATCATATCGGCAAAGCATGACAGATGTTTGAGACATTTTGGAATCCTTTGAGAACAATCATGGCAGGGGTTGCCAATGTTTACACTTCGTTTACAACTCGCTCTTGGGCCGCGTGCCCGCCCGCCGCGCCCGCCAATTTGCCCCGGGTTCCGTCCGTCGCGCTGCCCCGGGAAAGCGGGCGTAAGTGCCAGGGGGGTTTACCCCCTATCCCCCACCAAAGGGCATGATGCCCTTTGGAAACCCCAAGCGCAGGCGCACACATGCGCCTGCAGACAGTGCCGGAAGGCGAAAAACGATGGCAGAAAATCGTTTCCCGGGCGCAGGGT
>DXZF01000206.1 GCA_019415425.1 Bacillota bacterium
GGGTTACGATTGAGCCGCGGGCTGGCAGGCGTGCCAAACCTTACCATCGCGTTTTGCCATCGGCTTTGATACAATGGTTCGTACCGACAATGCGCGCGCGGGCGGCGTTGCGCCGCGCGCAGAAAAGGGGTGCGAAGCATGCAGGATTGGACGGACGCGTGGCGGCAGTTCATGGGCACTGGAGACCCGATGGCGTACCTGCGCTACCGGAGGACGTTGGACGCGGAGGCGTGTCATGCAGGAGAAAGTCCTGGCCGTAGTCACAAGAGCGGTCAACTACCGCGACCATGACCGCGTGCTGACGCTGGTCACGCGCACGCGCGGCCGGCTGACGGTGACGGCCCACGGTTGCCGCAAGCCGCAGAGCAAGCTCATGCCCTGCGTGCAGCCGTTCTGCTATGGCGAATACGAACTGGGAGAGCGCGGCGGCCGGTACTATGTGCGTGCCTGCCAGCTGCGCCAGAACTTCTACGCGCTGCGGCTGGATCCCCAGGTGCTCACCGCAGCCTCCATGGCCTGCGTGGCCGCCGAGGAGTTTGCCAACCCCGAGGAGGACAACGCCAGGCACTTTACCCTTTTGCTCCATACGCTCGACGCATTGTGCCAACCCGGGTGCGATGTGCCGGGCGTGTTGACTTTTTTCTTCCTCAAGCTCTTTGCCTTTTCCGGTTACCGGCCGCAGGCGGACGCGTGCGTCTACTGCGGCGATACGCAACACCTGGTGCGCTACGACGCACAGGCGGGCGGCGCGGTGTGCCGGGCGTGCGCCGCTTCGGCGCTCACGGCCAGGCGCATTTCGCCCGCGGCGCTCACGGCGCTGCGCGTGCTGCCCGACGTGCCCTCGGCGTGCTACGGCCAGATTCGCGACGCGCTGTCGCCGCTTGCGGGCGAGCTGCTGCCGCTCATGCAGCAGACCTTCGCCGCGCTGACCGACCGCAAGCTGCCGTCTTTGGGCGTGTACTGATCTTGTTGGCCCACCGGGCCTGAGATAGATGTAACCGATTGTGTAGGTACAAAAAATCTGTTTTAGGGGGAGTGAAGATGAATAAGTTCGTCTACTCGTTCGCAGAGGGAAATGCAAGCATGCGCGCGCTTTTGGGTGGAAAGGGCGCCAACCTGGCCGAGATGACGGGACTGGGACTGCCGGTACCGCCCGGCTTTACCATCACCACCGACGCGTGTAACCGCTACTACGCCAACGACTGCAAGGTCGAGGAAGAGGTCATGCGCCAGGCGTACGAAGCGCTGAAGGAACTGGAAAAGACCACGGGCAAGGCGTTTGGCGATCCCAAAAACCCGCTGCTGGTCTCGGTGCGCAGCGGCGCGGCGGTGTCGATGCCCGGCATGATGGACACCATCCTGAACCTGGGCCTCAACGACGCGACCAGCGAGGGCCTGGCCGAGATCACCAGCAACGCCCGCTTTGCCTACGACAGCTACCGCCGCTTCATCCAGATGTTCTCCAACGTCGTGATGGAGCTGGACATGTCGGGCTTTGAAAAGTGCCTGGAGAAAAAGCGCGAGCAGGCCGGCGTGCAGAACGACAGCGAGCTGTCCGCCCAGGATCTGGCCGAGCTGATCGAAGAGTACAAGACGCTCTACCGCTCGCAGACCGGCCAGCCGTTCCCGCAGGATCCCAGGATGCAGCTGGCCGCCGCGGTGGAGGCGGTGTTCAAGAGCTGGAACAACCCGCGCGCCAACATCTACCGCAGCCTCAACGACATCCCGTCGTCCATCGGCACCGCGGTCAACGTGCAGAGCATGGTCTTTGGCAACATGGGCAACGACTGCGGCACCGGCGTGGCGTTCACCCGCAGCCCCTCCACCGGCGAAAACCGGCTGTTTGGCGAGTTCCTCATGAACGCGCAGGGCGAGGACGTCGTCGCGGGCATCCGCACGCCCAAACCCATTTCGGATTTGGAGCGCGACATGCCGCAGGCGTACAGGACGCTGGTGGACATCTCGCACAAGCTGGAAGCGCATTTTTGCGATATGCAGGACATCGAGTTCACCATCGAGCGCGGCAAGCTGTACATGCTGCAGACGCGCAGCGGCAAGCGCACCGCGGCGGCGGCGCTGCAGGTCGCGGTGGACCTGGTCAAAGAGGGCATGATCGACCGCAAGGACGCGCTGCTGCTGATCGACGCCAAGCAGCTCAACACCGTGCTGCACCCCACCTTTGACGAAGAGGCGCTCAAGGCGGCCACGCCGATCGCCGTCGGCCTGCCCGCATCGCCCGGCGCCGGCTGCGGACGCGTGTACTTCAACGCCGAGGATGCGCAGCAGGCCGCTGCGCGCGGCGAAGAGGTCATCCTCGTGCGCACCGAGACGTCGCCCGAGGACATCCAGGGCATGCACGTGGCCAACGGCGTGCTGACCGCCCGCGGCGGCATGACCAGCCACGCGGCCGTCGTCGCGCGCGGCATGGGCCGCTGCTGTGTGGCCGGCTGCAACGAGATCTTCATCGACGAAGAGCAGAAGTTCTTCCGCACCGAGGAGGACCGCGTCTTCCGCGAGGGCGATTACATCTCGCTGGACGGCAGCACCGGCCGCGTGTACGGCGAGCCGATCAAGACCGTGCCGGCCAGCATCACCGGCAACTTTGAGACCATCATGCGCTGGGCGGACGAGTTCCGCACGCTGGGCGTGCGCACCAATGCCGACACCCCCAACGACGCCAAAACCGCGTACGAATTTGGCGCCGAGGGCATCGGCCTGTGCCGCACCGAGCACATGTTCTTTGATGCCGACCGCATCGCGTCGGTGCGCCGCATGATCGTCGCCGACAACGAGCGGCAGCGCAAGGCCGCGCTGGAGGAGCTGCTGCCCATGCAGAAGGCGGACTTCAAGGCGCTGTACAAGGCCATGCAGGGCAAGTCCGTCACCATCCGCCTGCTGGATCCCCCGCTGCACGAGTTCATCCCGCACGAAGAGCAGGAGATCCGCGACCTGGCCGCGTCCATGGGCATCCCGTTTGAGCAGCTCAACGACAAGGTCATCAGCCTCAAGGAGACCAACCCCATGCTGGGCCACCGCGGCTGCCGCCTGGCCATCACCTTCCCGGAGATCGCGCGCATGCAGGTCACGGCCATCATGGAGGCCGCCATTGAGGTCACGCAGGAGGAAGGCTACAAGATCGCGCCCGAGATCATGATCCCGCTGGTTGGGGAGACCAAGGAGCTGGCGTTTGTCAAGAACATCGCGGTGCAGACGGCCGAGGACATCATCGCGCGCACCGGCGTGCGCGTGCCGTACATGATCGGCACCATGATCGAGCTGCCGCGCGCGTGCCTGATTGCGGACGAGATCGCAAACGAGGCCGAGTTCTTCTCCTTCGGCACCAACGACCTGACGCAGATGACCTTCGGCTTCTCGCGCGACGACGTCGGCAAGTTCCTGCCGGATTACTTCGAGTTCAAGATCTTTGAATCCGATCCGTTCGCCAGCGTGGACGAAAAGGGCGTCGGCAAGCTGATGGAGATGGCCGTCCAGCTGGGCAAAAAGACGCGCCCCAACCTCAAGCTGGGCATCTGTGGCGAACACGGCGGCGATCCCAAGAGCATCGCGTTTGCGCACAAGATCGGCCTGACGTACGTCTCCTGCTCGCCGTTCCGCGTGCCCATCGCGCGCCTGGCCGCCGCGCAGGCCGCCATCCGCGAGGGCAAGAAAAGGTAACGTGCAAAACCCATGACAATCGCAGAGAACGGCTCTTCCGCAGAGCCGTTCTCTTTTTGCAGGGGCGCCGCCCCTATGGCCCTTATTGCAGGGGCGCCGCCCCCGCACCACCGCAAGGGGTTGCTTTGTGGGGACGCTGTCCCCACGCCCCTGCCAAAGGGTCATAGACCCTTTGGAATCCCGTAGCGCAAACGCATCCGCATTTGCTTTGAGGGGGTTGCGCCCTGTCTCATCTGCGTTGCAAAGCGGCCTCCACCGCGTCCGCAGGTTCTCTTATGAAGTGCCCTGCGCAGCGACACGCCCCGCGCACATCCCTTTCCCGGGCGCGCGATCTTGCACCCGGGAAAGGCACTCCCCTGCCTCCTTGCATCCCCCTCTGGTTTTCAGGGCTCTGCCATCGCCTACACGGCTCGGCAATCGCTACTGAAAGCCCAGAACCGCCGCCTCCTTGCATCCCCCTCTGGTTTTCAGGGCTCTGCCATCGCCTATACGGCTCGGCAATCGCCACTGAAAAGCCAGAACCTCCGCCTCCCTCCCCCTGCCACTGGCAGCGGTCGGCTCCGGTTCCACTGGCGGCGCTCCATTTCGGTTCCACTGGCAGCGGTCGGCTTCGGTTCCCTTTGCCGCAAATGCATCCGCATTTGCTTTAGGGGAAATGAGCCCAATCGATTCCGATTGCAGAGCGCATTGCACTGCGTCCGCAGTCCTTTGACAGAATGGTGCTCTTTGGATGTTTGTGGCGCTGTCTATACTTTTTGACTTGCCACTCGCCTGCCAAAAGCAGCGCTTCATCGCCCTCTGGTTTTCAGTGCCTGATCTGCCTGCATTACAAATATCCGCACTACATCCATGGTCCGTCGCGTTCGCACTTTTGGATTTTCCGTATATCTGCTTACCCGGGTGCGGGCTCTTGCGCCCGGGTAAGCGGATGCGCGGTTCACTGGTGAAAGAAAACCTGAACAGGATAGATCGCGGATACGGTGTGAGGCGCTTTGCAACGCGGACAGGGTAGGGCCAATCCCCCCAAAGCAAATGCGCATGCATTTGCGACAGAGGGGTCTGGGGCAGAATGCCCCAGCGGGGAACCAGAGCCGACTGCCGCCAGTGGCGGATGCAAGGAGGCGGAGGTTCTGGCTTTTGGCTGGCGATTGGCAAGCCGAATAGGCGCAGACAGAGCCGCCAAAACCAGAGGAAAGGGGCAGCGCCCCTACAAAAGCCCCCCCAGCGGGGTTGTAGGGGTGGAACCCCTACAAAAAAAGCCGAGCGTTTGGCACAGTACCCGGGGCACAAAAAAAGCGCGCCGTCTGGCGCGCGGGGATGCAAAGATGGGTGATGTCTACAGGGGTTTGCTTACTTGTCGGCGCCTTTGCGCGGCTGCCCGTCCTTCTTGCGGGAGCGCAGATAGCCTAAGAACAGAAAGAGCTCTTCAAACTCCTCGTCGGTGAGCGGGTCGATATCGTATCCCTTGCGGTTGGCCGCCACGGTGAAAAAGTCGTCCGGCGCCTCCACGCGCCCCAACAGGTAGTCCACCGATACGCCAAAGTAATCCGCCAACAGGCGCAGCGAATCGCTGCTGGGCTTGCTGCGGCCCTTCTTCCACTCGGTAAAATTGCTGGGCGGAATGCCCACGGCCGTGGCCACGGTCTTGGCGTTCAGATGGTTCTTCTTGAGCAAGGCAAAAATACGATCCACAGTTGACATTGGTCTAAACTCCTACAAAAATACAAATTTATGTATTGACTTGTACAAAAACATGTATTATATTGATCCCATGATCGCCGCTGAAACAATGCCGTTTCAGTCTCACAATGATAGCATAGAAAAATGTCGATTTCAACGTCCAGAATGCGGAAAAAAACGAGCAATTTGACATCCACGGCGTGCGCACGCGCTCTTGAGGCGGGTTGCGCCGTGGCGCAGCGGCGCAAGAGGGAGGGGGACTGCCATGTGTGAGATCTGTGGGCAATGGCCCTGCGTGCCGCGCTGCCCCAACTGGCGGCCGGCGCGGGTGGGGCGGTGTTCGCGCTGCCGCGAACCGGTGTACGAGGGCGACGCGGTGTACCTGTTTGCCGACGCGCTGGTGTGCGATGCGTGCCTGTTTGCCTACGAGCGCGCCCATGCGCGCGTGGCCACGCGCCACGGCTTTGTGCGGGAGGTGGGGCGATGAACTACTTGCGCCAGCTCAACGCCTTTTACGGGCTGCTGCCCACCGCCGACCTTTCGTGCCAGGCGGTGTGCCTGTACGGCGTGCTGCTGCACCTGAACAACCGGTGCTTCTGGAAAGCGCGGTTCACCGTGCCCAACAGCGTGCTGATGGGCCTGTGCCGCCTGGGCGAGCGCGGGCTGCGGCAGGCGCGCGCACAGCTGGTGGCGGGCGGTTGGATTACGTACGAGAAGTCGGGGACCACGCAGATGGGCGTGTACGGCATCCCCGTGCTGAACGCAGAGGTACGGGCGGACGGGCCGCAAAGAGGACCGGCATCCGGACCGGCAGAAACGGGTGCAGATTTGCACGCATATCATAAACAAAACAAAAAACAAACTACCCCCCTACCCCCCAAAGGGGGGCGCATCCCCAAGGGGTGGAAACAGAACCCGGCGCTCAACTACACCCAGCATCCGCCCGGGACGTACGACGACGGCATCCTCTGGCTGTGAGCGGGGAGCGCAGCGGCTGGGGATTTTGTGTGGGGCGTTGCCCCTGCGACCCTGCCAGGGGGGCTTGCAGGGGTTCCACCCCTACGACCCCGCCAGGGACGCTGTCCCTGGACCCTGCCAAAGGGCATGATGCCCTTTGGAAACCCCAAGGGCAGGCGCACGTATGCGCCTACGGGAAGGTGTGGGGAAATGGGCTTGGGAGGGGCTTGCCTTTCCCGGGCGCAAGAGCCCGCGCCCGGGAAAGCGGATGTGTGATTCACCGGGGAAAGGCCCCCCCAAGGTGACAGATTGCGGACGCAGAGCAATACACGCTGCAGCGCAGACGGGCAGGGTCAATCCCCTCCCAAGCAAATGCGGATGCATTTGCGGCCACGGGATTCCAAAGGGCGAAAACCCTTTGGCGGGGTCGTAGGGGCGGCGCCCCTGCAGTGGACGCAGTGCAATACGTTCTGCAGCGCAGACGGGGCAGGGCCCATCCCTCCCAAGCAAATGCGGATGCATTTGCGGCCACGGGATTCCAAAGGGTGAAAACCCTTTGGCAGGGTGGTAGGGGCGGCGCCCCTACAAAAAAGGGTCGTAGGGGCAGCGCCCCTGCAAAAAACACCTCCAAACAGGGGTCGCAGGGGCAGCACCCCTGCCAAACACCCCGCACACAAGCGCGGGGCGAGAGGAGCGAGAGCGATGAGGAAGAAGAGACGAGACGAGAGCCTGTGCTGGCGCTGTGCGCGCGCGGCGGGCAGCCGGATGTGCTGCTGGGCGCGCACACTGACGCCGGTACCGGGCTGGGAGGCGCAGGCCACGCACTGGGAAGAGCGCGACGAGGACGGCCTGCACGTGATGACCAGCGCGTGCGTGCGGGCGTGCCCGCTGTACGAGCCGGACCGGGGCGAGCGCAGGAAACTGCAAAAACAGGCACGGGAAGCGGCGTTTGCGGCGCTGGTGCAGGGCGAAGATCGGGCAGAGGAGGAACGGGAATGACGCGCAACGATTTGAAGGAACTGGACAGGCGGCGGCGCGAGGTGGCGCAGCTTGCGGAGCAGCACGCGGCGCTGTGCGAAACCCTGCAGCGGGCGCAGCAGGCGCTGGCCCAGGGCGCGGGGGACGAGACGGCGCAGCAGGCGGTAGCGGACAAGCAGCGGGCGCAACAGGCGTTGCAAAAGCGCTTGCACGCGCGCCAGCGGGGGTTGCAGGCGCGTTTGCACAAGCTGCAGCAGGCGCTGTGCGCGCTGCCGCCGGCCGAGCGCGAGGTGCTGTGGCTGCGCTATGCAAACGGCCTCAAGTGGGACGAGATCGAACAGCGCGTGGGGTATACGCGGTCGTACTGTTACAAGCTGCACGCCCGCGGCGTGCGCGGCCTGTACACCGCCCAGGAGCGCGAGGTGCACGAGAACCGGCGCGCGCGCCTGCAACAGGCCGACCGGCAACAGCAGGTGTTTGCGCGCGCAGTGGAGGCGCTGCACGCCATCGCCTTTGACGCGCCGCAGGGCGATGAAAAGCCCCCCACCCCGGCCGAGCGCATGAAGGCCATCGAGATGCTGGCCCGGCTGTGCCATCTGTTCGACGCGCCCGACGGCGCCGATGCGTACGAGGCCGATCTCTCTGCCTTTAGCACCGACGAGCTGCGGCACATCGCGGGGCTGTGAAGCGCTGGGGCGTGTCTTGTGGGGCGCTGCCCCTACGGCCCTTTTTTTACAGGGGTTCCGCCCCTGTAACCCCGCCAAGGGCGCTGCCCTTGGAACCCGCTCAGGGATTTCATCCCTGAGAACCCTTTATCGCAAATGCATGCGCATTTGCTCTGGGGGATTGCGTCCTATTTCGCGACAGTGCAGTGCACACTTTTGCGCATTCGCAGCTTTTGGGGGCTTCTTTGCAGAGCCGCCAAAACCAGAG
>DXZF01000207.1 GCA_019415425.1 Bacillota bacterium
ATATACGCCCAGGTCGTGCTGTCAATCACGCCGTTGGGCTCTAGGTCAAACATCCGCTGCAGGCGCTGCACCGTGGCAACGGATGCCGCGTCGTGCACGCCGGAGACGCGCATCCGCCCAAGGTTGGAAAACCTGCGGCACAGGCTGAGGAGTACGGCCTGGATGACCAATAGATGGATGCTGCGCGCGCCCGGCGCGATGGTGTAACCGCTGTTCGGAAAGATGGCGAGCGAAAGCGGAGCGCTCCGCAACAGCGTGATGGCGTCAAAGGCTGCGAGGATCTCGTCCCACGTCTGTTCGTCGACAACGCCGGTCTCTGGCAGATGGGAATCGATCTGGAACGCGCGCACGGCCTGCTCGGTCTGTGGACCGTAGATGCCGTCGGGGATGACGGGCGAGATGGCGCCGTTGTACTGTGAAATGGTGCGCAGGTACGTCTGCAGGTTGCGTATGGGCTGGGTAATGCCCGCCATTGCAGGAATGGCGTGTACCGGGCCGAGTGCCGCAGGGCTGTCCTCGGTCATGCAGGGCTGTGTGGAAGATAGCAATTCGGTATTCAATTCGATCCCTCCCGTGTGCATCACGCCGACGTCATATCCGAGCCCGCGCTCTGCGGCTGTGCATTTCCATCCTGCTGCCCCTGCGCAAGCGGCTGGCCCGGATACTGACGGGGCATGGTGTTGGTCTGTTCCAGAATGTACTGATAGCTGTTGGTGATGGCACCCCATGTCGTGCGGTCCACAATGCCGGTGGGCGCAAGCCCCTCGCGGGCTTGAAAGGACAGCACAGACAGGCGCGTCTGCGGGCCGAAGACGCCGTCCACGGGCACGGGCAGCACATCGGGATCCACGGCGGCAATGTTGTTTAAATAGATTTGCAGATCGCGCACGCTCGGCCCTTCGTCGCCCAGTTGCAGCGCCACGCCGGGGTACGTTTTGACGATAATGGTCTCGGGCCGGTTGCCTAAAAACGCCGTATCCACGATGCCGCGCCACGCCGCGTAAATGGCTTCCCACGTCGCGTCGTCCACCACGCCGGTCTGCGGCAGATCCGCTTCTCCCTGGAAGGAGATGACCGACTGGCGCGTGCGCGTTCCGTATATGCCGTCGATGGAAAGCGGCAGCACCGCTGGGTTGAACAGTGCGATTGTGGACAAGAAGTACTGCAATACGCTGACCTTGTCGCCGCTCTGCCCTTCGCTGATCGTATCCGGGAAAGAGAGATTGATGCCGAACAACCGCTGTCCCTCGCTCTCCAACTCCGATAGGTGCGTGATGCCGGTGTACAGATACACCATTTTGTACCAGGTGGACTTGCCCACGACACCGTCTACGGCCAAATCGAAAATCTGTTGAAATTTGCGCACGGAGCTCTCGGTTTGTTGCCCGAAGATGCCGTCCACCGGGTTGACTTTGGGGATGGACGGATAGTCGCGCGAAATGCGGTTGAGACTCTGCTGGATGACGACGACGTATTCGCCGCGGTCGCCCAGCGAGAGCGGATATCCGGGGTACGATTGCCGCAGGCCGCGCACCGGTGCGTTGCGGACGATCTCGATATCGTCGCCGTAGTAGTAGCGCAGGATGCTGACATAGTCGTATCCCTGTCGGGCCAGCTCCTCGCTGCCCCACTGCGAGAGGCCGTTGCAGGTGCTGGTGGTGCCGTTGCAGTACTTGGCGGCCAGCGGTTCCACCGTGCCCTGTCGGCGGATGTAGTCGTTGAAGATACCGTCGACCAGCCTGCTGACGTTTTCAAAGATATTGCGGCCATACTGAAAGCTCTGGTCGTAGGCGGTCGAACTGGTGATCTGAAACGGATAGCCACGGCTGGTGTAATACTCCGTATATATGCGGTTGAGCGCAAAGGAGACCTGTGCGTGGATGTTGGCGATGATGGCATTTTCATCCCAGGTGGGATAGATTTCACTGCTGGCCACATTTTTGATGTAGTCCACAAATGAAACGGTCACGTTGCGTGCGTTGCTGTCGGGCGTGCCCAGATGCACGGTGATATCCGCAGGCACGTAGGGGAAGATGATTGGGCCCTCCATGTGTGCGTCTCCTCTCTACAGATTTTGCGGCAGAACGATGAAATCCTGCACGTTTTCGGACGGGACGCCGGCCTCGGGCAGCGGAATGAGCTCCACATTCTGCACGCTCTGCGTGTTGGCAAACACTTGCACGTGCTCCACGATCACAGAGCCATACCCCGCGCGATCGATCCGGATGTCTACGGTCGCAAAGGGCTGCAGACGGTCCTGCGGATGTTCACTGAGCGCTTCGTCCGGCGTCTGTACAATGGCGGACGAGGTCTGCCCGTTGGCGTCGGTGATGCGCAGCGCCAATAGTTCGGGGCCGTTTGCCCCGATGCGGGTGATGCTCACCGTGGCGCCCACCACGGGCATGGCGCCGTTGGCGGTGTAAACCTGTACTCTGACGGTTCCGGTTGCCAAGAAAAACACCTCCAGTGTCATTGATCCCTCAGCATCCTGTATGAGGCAACGACCGCCACTACGCCAAAAGGCAAAAGAAAAAGAGCCAAAAGGCTCTTTTGTACGCGCTGATACGCGGCTTAGGCAGTGGGAAGAGTCTGCTGTGCGGAGGGCTCTTCGCCACGATGCACCTTGCGTTTTTCGCGCCGCTGGCGGTTGCGCAAAAGCACATAGCCCAGAACCGTGACGGTCAATGCGCCGACAGCGTCCACGATCAAATCCTCCATCGTATCCATCAGTGCAGCGCGGCCCACAAGCGCCGTGCCGTTCTCCAGCATGTACTTTTGCATGTTCAGCTGTAGCAGGCCATCTACGGTAAATTCGTAGATCTCCCAGATGGCGCCCATGGCCACGGCAAAGCAGAACGCAAAGAAAGCGACAAAGAACGGAGACAGGTTGATGTGCACGCGCGGTTCGTCGTTGAGAATGCCCACCAGGGAAAAGCCCAGTGCCCCCAGCATGGCGCCGGAGAAGGTGTGCAGCATGATGTCCCAGTTGGGAATCAGGTAGTAGAAATTCTGCACCTCTCCCAGGTATACTGCACAGTACAGAAAGATAAAGTACAGGATATACATGAAGTTGGGAATGTCGATCTTCCATTTCCGTTGGATCATGGAAGGCAAGAACGTGATGATACAGGCCAGAATGCACTGCAACAGCATCAGCACATAGTCGCTTTTCAATTTGGCGTGTGGTTCGCTGGCCACGCTTTCGGATGGGGCCGTCACGATGTTGGCAAGCGCGTAAAAGATGGAAAACACGAGCGAAACCAAGAGAATACCAGCCAGTAGATTGCGCCAGTTCAGTTTCCTTTGGCGTTTCAAATTGGGGAAAACCTCCTGTCAAAATCCGCTGCAAACGGTCGATTCAATATACCATACACTTGGCGAAAAAGAAAGAAAACGCGCGTAAAAAGTCATGCCAATTTTTCCTGGCAGGTGGCGTTTCACCAAGTTTTTCTTGCCATCAACGGCGCATGGGCGCGTGCGCGCCCGACAAACCGGGCATGCTAAAACAGACGATTTTATGCAAAAGAGGAGGATGGCGATTTGGAGAATCCATTGATCCATGAGACTTCCACGTATCTGCAACAGCATGCGCACAATCCCGTGCGCTGGATGCCGTATGGCAAAGACGCGCTGCGCCAGGCCAGGGAAGAGAACCGGTTGCTGCTCATTTCCATTGGATATGCCACCTGCCACTGGTGCCATGTGATGGCAGAGGAGAGCTTTGCCTTTGAGCAGGTGGCACAGGCGATGCATCCGTTTGTGTGCGTGAAGGTAGATCGCGAACAGCATCCGGACGTAGATGCGGTGTACATGCGCTTTGCGCAGGCACAGATGGGCAGCGGCGGTTGGCCGCTCAACGTGTTTTGCCTGCCCGACGGCACGCCGGCGCTGGCCGTGACGTATCTGCCGCAGGCGGCGTGGATCTCGCTGTGCGAACAGGTGCAGCAGCTGTGGGAGGACCATCCACAGGCGTTGATTGACGACGCACGGGCGCTTGTCAAGGCCATCCATCGGGCAGAACCCGGGCGGCTGGGCCGGGCGGGCATGCCGCTTGTCAAAGGGCAGGTACAGATGTTGGTGCAGGCATATGACGCAGTGCACGGCGGCTTTGGCGACGCGCCCAAATTCCCCATGGGGCACCAGTTGTGGTTTCTGTTGCGCTATGCCAGGGTCACGCGCAGCACGCACGCGCGCGACATGGCCGTGCACACGCTGCAAAAGCTGCGCGACAGCGGCCTGTGGGATGCGGTGGGGGACGGGTTCATGCGCTACGCCACCGACAGGGCCTGGCGCGTACCGCACTTTGAAAAGATGTTATACGACAATGCACTGTTGCTTTTGGCATATGCAGAAGCCTTTGCACAGACGGGAAA
>DXZF01000208.1 GCA_019415425.1 Bacillota bacterium
GCAGCGCGGCAAGAGCGCGCTGGGCACGCGCCTGTCGCGCTGCTGCGCCACCATCTGCCGCACGACCGATTCGTTGTCGTACGTCCTGTCGTGGCACGGCACGCTGCACTGCCAGAGCCCGTAATCGCCCTGCGTATAGAACAGCCGCGCCTTGTCCACGCCCGCCTTTTGAAAGCAGTGATCCACGTTGGTGGTCAGCACAAAGGCGTCCTTTCCTTGCACGAGCGCCAGCAAATCCTCATACACCGGCACCGGCGCATCCTGATAGCGGTTGATGAAGATGTACCGGCTCCAATACGCCCAGTGCTCTTCCGGCGTGGCAAAGCGATAGAACCCGCCGGAATACATATCCGTAAAGCCGTACGCCTCAATAAAATCCGCAAAGTGCTCGGTAAACCGCGCGCCGGTGTACGTAAACCCGGCGGCGGTGGACAGCCCCGCCCCGGCGCCAATGAGCACTGCGTCGGCCGCCTGCAGGGCGTCGTACAGCCGCTCGACCCCCTGCGCCGTGCGCTTCTGTGCGCGATCCTGATCGTGCATCGTACCCACCCCTTTCACTGCACGCCCAGCAGCGCCTCGTAGAGCGCGCGGTCCTCGTCCTTGAACACGTTGAAAACCACCTTCTGCACCGATGTGCCCTCAGAAAGGCACGCGCGCACCGTCTGAACGGCAATGCGGGCGGCCAACGCGTTGGGAAAGTGGAACACGCCGGTGGAGATGCAGCAGAACGCCACGCTGCGCAGGCCGTGCTGCGCTGCCAGCGACAGGCACGCGCGATAGCACGCGGCCAGTTCGCGCTGCTGCGCCTGCGTGACCGCGCCCGTCACACACGGGCCGACGGTGTGCAGCACATAGCGGCTGGGCAGGTTGAACGCCGGGGTGAGCTTGGCTTGGCCCACCGGCTCCTCATGCCCCTGCGCCTGCATCTGGGCCGCGCACGCCTGGCGCAACTGCAGCCCCGCCGCGGAGTGAATTGCGTTGTCGATGCAGTTGTGGCAGGGGATAAAGCACCCCAAAAGCGCGCTGTTGGCGGCGTTGACGATGGCGTCGGCATCCAGGCGCGTGATGTCGCCCTGCCACAGCACAAGGCGGGGGTCGCCCGGCACCGTGGGCAGGTCGTCCACGTGCACCACGCCGCGCGCCTGCGCCTCCTCGCGCAGCAGCAGATCCTGTTCGCGCACAAACGCCTCTTGCAGCGGCGCGGACGGCCGCACGTTCATCAGGCTGCGCAGCAGGCGCCGCTGCTCCTGCTCGGTATCGGCAAACTGCTGCGCCTGCGCGGCGTATGCCGGCAGCTCTTGGAGCAGCATTTGATTCAAAGCGCGGATGCGTTGCAATCGCTCCATCCCCGTTCCCTCCTGTTCGCACGGGCGCTCCTGCGCCCTGCCTCTACCGTAGGGCGCGGCACGCGGTTTGTAAAGTACGCACCTTTTTGTGCCCTGGTTTCCCACGGGTAACCATACGAAAGACCGCCGCAGAATCGTTCTGCGGCGGTCAGCGCCCGGGGGGATCGGGCACATAGCGGGCCACCTCGTCCAGCGTACAGTCGAGGATGGCGCACAGCTTGTTGAGCGTAGCGGTGGTTACATTGTCGTTGACGCGTAGACGGCGAAGGGTATGGCCGTCAAACTCGTGATGTTCGCGCAGGGCATAGGAACTGATCCCCTTTTTCTTCATCGTCTCCCATAGGGGATCAAAAACGATCATGCAAACCCTCTCCTTTTATAAAAGACCGCCACAGAATCGTTCTGCGGCGGTCAGCGCCCGGGGTTATCGGGGATGTAGCGGGCC
>DXZF01000209.1 GCA_019415425.1 Bacillota bacterium
AGGGTGTTCTGGAGCTGTGCGCCGATCTGGGGAACGCTTTGTTCACTTGAACAGTTGGCCTTGACGGATACGCCGATCCCCTCGGCATGCTGCGCAATGGTGCACGTGGCAGTGCGCACACCGGGCACCTGCGAGGCGACATGGTTACACAGTTCACACAGGGCCTCTGTGGTAATCCGTACGTCGCCCTGGGGCGTGATGGCCAGCCCTCCTTGCAGCTTGGCCCCACCGCCTACTCGCACAAACATCAGTTTGATAAACACCGCAATCAGCACGATGGCGCCGATGCTCACCAAGACCTGCAACTGCCAGTTGGCGGCAATGTACAGCATCACGCGCGTCGCTTCGGCCAGCGGCAGCCATCCCCAGCTCAGCGCAACGATGTACCCGCATCCGGCAATACACAATAACATCGCCAGGATCAGCAAAATCCGATCTCCGATTTTCATCTGCTCTTCTCCTTTGTCCAGGGCTTGTCCCGCTTTTTATTTCGAAAATGCCCCCCTGTAAATAGGAGGGCATCGTCTCCGTCCTTTTGTTTAACGAACGCGCGCGGGCGTGGACGCGGATTCCGATTCGCTGATTGCATCCAACTGCACCGCTTCGGCCTTATCTTTTTTCTCGAGCTCAACGCCCTGGACATGGATGTTGATCTCTACCACGCTCAGGCCCGTCATCATCTCGATGGATTCCTTGACGCTCTGCTGAATCTGCTGGCAGACTTCGTGAATCTTGTAGCCGTATTTTACGATCAGGTTCATGTCCACCGCACATTCTTTGGTGCCGATCTCGACCTTGATTCCCTTGGTCAGATTCTTGCGCCCCAGGAGCTCCGCTACGCCAGAGGTGAATCCGCCGCTCATGCCGGCCACGCCAGGCACATCTACCGTCGCCAGTGCCGCAATGGTCGCCACGACTTCGTTATTAAAGGAAATCTTTCCCGATTTTTCTGCTTTTACTTCGAATTCTCTTGCTTGTTCCTCAGCCATGAGAATACACCTCCAACCCATTGTATCCACATTATAGCAGATTCACCTTTCAAGCACAATCATTCTAATTCTTTGGCATGATTTTGATGTTTTCGTTGCTTTCGCCCGTTTCCTGGCGCACGATTTCAAATATCTGGGCTGCCTGTGCGCTGGTCAGCGCCGCTTCGTTTTCCACCACCACGTTGACGGACCCTTCCTTGATGGTCACCACGCAATCGGCATATCCCTTGGCCTTGATCAGGCCTTCAACCGTCGTCTCTGTCTCCATGGCCTCTACGATCGCCATCTTCTGTTCTTGCGCATCCTTGAGTGTTTCGGCATCGGTGCGCGTATCGGCAATGATGGAGTCAAGGTATGCCACTTCCTGCTCGCGCGTGGTCTTTCGCTCTGCACGGAAATTGGCGTAGTAGCTCAGCGTCGCATTCGTCGTCTGCCCGGGATCCGGCGATGCCGTCGGCTCGCTCACCTGGCCCTGTACGACAGTGGGCTCTTGACCGCCAACGTTTTCGCTGAAGCGGTAATTGACATAGCCCGTAACGCACAGCAACATGACAAGTCCCATAAATACCCAGTGTTTCTTCTCCAAGTGAATTTTCATGATCTCCATCCCTTCATGGTTTCATTTCAAACACTTCCACTTTGCTGTTTGGAACGCCCAAAGCAGTCTGTACAGCACGTGAAAGTGTCAATTGGATCCCGATATCGCTTGCCCCTTCGGCCACGACAACGACGCCCAGTACGTTGGGGCGCTTTTCCGTCAGCACAATGGTCCCGTCGCCGGAAGTGGAAGGCCTTTGAGAGTTTGTTTCATTCTGCGTCGTGCGCTCCTGGCTGTCCACCGTGCTGGAGGTCGTCTGATCCTGATCGTAGGCCGGCACTTTTTCCGGCGCTGTCTCATAGGTGATCATCACGTCCACCTTTCCCACCCCGCTGATGGAAGAGAGAATGTGGATCAGGTCCTGTCGCTCCTGTTCGGCGTTGAATACCTCGCTCGATTGTGTGCCCGCACTGGCACTGTCATCGGATTGAGATGAGGGCCAAAAGGCCAGGAGCGCAATGATCAGCACGATGGCCACGCCGATCATTTCCAGCTTTTTACGGTCCGTCAGCGTGCGAACCAGGGACGGCTTTTGCCCTTTGGATTCCATTTGCATTCTCCTCGCTTTCATGTATATTGAAACATTCACACATCTATGCAAGATTGCCCAATAAATTGGCCAGGGGTTTGAGCAGTGCCAGCACCATCACAAGGCCCAACACCACCTGTCCAAATTTCTTGATGTTTCCGTTTGGCAAAAGCAGCTCAAACAGGCTGGAGAGCACGCCCACTGCCGCCACGTTGAGCACCCATTGGTATAGAAACGCCGCCATCTACATTCACCTCAACATCACGTTCACATTGCCGGCGCGGATGAGCAGCGTCGTCAAAATGAACATCATAATTCCGGCCGCCAGCACGGCAATATACAGTAACGTAAACACGGACGCCAGCCCCGACAGACAGGCGGGCAATTTCTTATCGCCAAACGGTTCGATGATCGCCGCGGCCAGGCGATAGGTGATGGACATTGCCGCAATCTGCAACACCGGCGAGGCAATGCTGCACGCCAGCAGCAAGAGCCCGACGATCCCCACACCCTGCTTGACCACCAGCGAGCAGCCCACCAGCGTATCCACCGTATCCGAAAACATGCCGCCTACAATGGGCACAAACTTGTCGATGGCGAATTTGGCCGTGCGAATGGAGATGCCGTCATAGGTCGCGCCTGCCAGCCCCTGCAGTGCCGTCACCCCCAAAAAGATGACAAACACCACCGTGGTCAACCACTGTGCGCACTTCATGACGAGCTTGGTCGTCTGTTCGATCTGTACCTTACCGCTGACATGCTGCACGATCACCAGGATCCCGGAAGTGAGAATGGCCGGCAGCGAAAACCGCTGGATCAGCGTCACGATGCTGCCCGTCAAAAGCGTCATCGCCGGTTGAAACACGCCTACCGTAGCCGAGCTGCCGATGGCAGTGAGCAGCGTGAGCATGACCGGGAAAATGGCCTGCATCACACCCGTCATGCTCGTGATGGCCTGGATTCCAATTTGGAATACCGATACAAGCGACTGTACGCATAGCGCCATCACCATGACATAGCCGATGAACCGGCATACATTGGACACTTCGCCGGACAGCACATCCGGCCCCACCGCACCGATGAGCGACATCAGCACCGCCAACACCACAAGCTGCAACAGCAGCAACAGGTTGCCGCGCAGGGCGTTGACAAACCGGCCACCCAGCGCCTTTAAGATGTCCAGCACATCGAATGTGCTTTCCCCACGCGCTGCCGATTCGATCAGCGTGCGCAAATTGGCGCCTCCCAGAATGCTTTTGGCCAGTTCGTCCTGCCGGTAATGGCTTTCCAGTTCGCCCAGCTGCAACCCCGACAGCGTCTGCGAGAGCTGCCATTCGAATTCCTCTTCGGCCTGCTGCTGCGTCTGTTCCTGCTGCTGTGCCGGCTCCTCCGCCTCTGCTTCACTGGCATTTGCACAGTGTGCTGGCCACAGCAGCAAAAGTGCACAGGCCACAAGGCAC
>DXZF01000021.1 GCA_019415425.1 Bacillota bacterium
GCGCTCTACAGCATGGAGGACCCGTTTGTACGAAAGCTGCTCCAACAGTTGAACGTATTGGTGGACGGCCCGTTTCTGCTCTCACAGCGCAATTTGACGCTTCCGTTCCGCGGTTCGGAAAACCAGCGCATTCTGGACGTGCCCCGTTCGCTTGCGGCCAAGGAAGCGGTCTGGACAGACGATCCGGACTGGTTTCCACTCTGAATCCCATCTTTTAAGACTTTTGACCCCTGTGCGCGACGCCAAATTGGCGTCGCGCTTTTTCCTGTAACCCCCTCGCTAACAGGTATATTTGCCTCAAATGTGTGCACGCTAAATGTGAACCATTTGAGAAAGGGGTTTTTCCGTATGCAACTCAAAGACAGCCAGACCAAGGTCAACCTCATGCGCGCCTTTGCCGGTGAGAGCCAGGCCCGTAACCGCTATGAATTTGCCGCTTCACAGGCCAAACAGCTCAAATTGCATGTCGTGGAACACGTGTTCAAGTTTACCGCTGACCAGGAAAAGGAACATGCAGAAGTGTTCTACAACCTGCTCAAGGAGCTCGCCGGTGAAAACATCGCCGTTGACGGCAACTACCCGATCGATTTGCACGACGACATCCAGCGCCAGTTGGAGAGCGCGCACCACAACGAATACCAGGAATACGAACACGATTATGCAGCGTTTGCCAACGTGGCCAAGCAGGAGGGATTTGCCAAGGTCTCCGCCATCTTCCAAGGCATTGCCGCAATTGAGAAGACGCACGGCGATCGCTTTATGCGCGTGCTGGACTTCATGCAGCGTGACCGCCTGTTCACCTCTGAGAATGAAGTGAGCTGGATGTGCCTGAACTGCGGCCATATCCACACCGGCACCAGCGCCCCGCAGCAGTGCCCGATCTGCAGCCATGACCAGGGCTACTTCATTCGCACCTCCTGGGTACCGATTATCGGCGAATGAGCGCGTCCTTTCGCGCAACGGCATCTACACGGCAAGGGGCACACGGCAAAAACGTGTGTCCCTTTGTACGCCCAGGGCCGGGTTCAATGAAAATGATGTGAAAAGACAAAAGACCCCTTGTACGCAATGCGCAGGGATCTTTTGTCGCTTGGAGCCAACTGCTTACTTGCACGCAAAAGACTGACAGTCAGTGCACTGATCCATCGAGGGATGTTGCTCATGCGTACCGACCTGGATCGTATCCAGCGAGCAGTAATCCTGGGACTGGCAGTGATGTTTGCACGAGACGACCGCACAGCGGATACTCGGATTTGCCTTACTCTGCATCACAGGTTCCTCCTTTCCCTTGGCTTCTTCCCTATTCTGCCCGGGGCCCGCCAAAACATGCAGAGATTTGTTGCAAAGCGCGTTGTCTGTTGTTGCGTGCACTGCCTGATTTTTCCAGAAACAGAAGCAAACGCATTCCCCCTGACATCGAGGCAAGATGGCGTCCTGTCGCCTCCAGCATGCGCATACAATGGCAATACAGAGCATCTCAACGCCAAAGGAGGAACAGCCTATGCAACCTTCGCAGCCTGGCAGCACGGGCGCTGCCGTGCAGGCACTGCAACTGGCACTGACACGCGCCGGCTTTCCCGTACGGATCAACGGCATCTACGGGCTGGATA
>DXZF01000210.1 GCA_019415425.1 Bacillota bacterium
GTGGAGATGAACACCCCCTCCGTGTGGGCGGGCAAGAGCATTGTGCAGACCAATGCGCGCGCCAAATACGGCGTGAACATCGTCGCAATCCATCGCGGAAACGAGATCATCGTCACATTGGATCCCAACGAGGTGCTGCAGGCGTCGGATATTCTGGTCGTCATCGGCGCCAACACCGATCTGGATAAACTGAACAACTTGTGAACAAAATAAAGGCGGTGTCCATGACACCGCCTTTTTTCACAGGCGCTTTGCAGGCAGGACAGGGGATGAAATGAGCGGCCTAAGCATCAGATCAGCTGTTCTGCCCTGGGCAACGCCGCGGCTTGCCTGCGCCCGTGATCCTATCTTGCCGCAAATGGGCGCATGGATACTGGCAATGCATGGCAAATGCGGATGCGGCCTTGCATCGTAAAACCTTGACAATTGCATCGTTTTTGCGTATACTTCCTATGCTATCGCATATGCGTGGAGAGATGGCTGAGTGGCTGAAGGCGCACGATTGGAAATCGTGTTTACGTGATGAGCGTAACCGGGGTTCAAATCCCCGTCTCTCCGCCAGCGGCAAGTTGCCGCATCCAAGTTCGCAACTCATTTTAGTGGGTTGCGAACTTTTTATGCCCGAAATAAATATCCATTTCGTAAGACTCCGCCACGGGCAACGGCCCGCGCGAATATCGCAATCCACTTGGGTGGGTTGCGATATTTTTATTGCCCAAAAGGGAAGGGCCCTTCCGGTAGTTCCTGCCAGCGGACTGCATCCGTGGCCAAGGCCGCCGCTACTCCTGTGAAGGTGCAATTTTCTTATGCCCGAACGGAAGAAGCCTATCGCAAGTGACCGCAGCCGGAGCAAAGTTCGCCTTGCCCCGGCTGATTCTTTGCCTGGGGCAAAAAAGCAGATATCCGTCCGTGTGCCTTTTCCGAAAAAAGCCGCGCAGCGACCTATCTGTCCGTTTGCCTGTGCCCTGCGGAAGGGCCAGTTCCGATGGTCGCCCTGTCGCGCTGGCGCCCGCGCGCGGGGTATGGTACACTGGAGGAAATGTTGACAGTGGGAGGAACGGAAATGATCGATCGCCAACGCCTGATGCAAACGCTTCTACAGTATATTGACATCCAGAGCGCATCGTACCATGAGGCGCCCTGTGCGGCGCAGATTGTGCAAGATCTGCGCGCTTTGACGTATCTGAACCCGCAGATTGAGGTGGACGACGTGGGGGCGCAGTGCGGCTCCGACACCGGCAACATCTACTGCAAAATCCAGGGGGATCTGGATGCGGAACCGCTGTTGTTCTGTGCGCACATGGATACCGTCAACCATGGCGGGGTAAAGATCAAGGCCGTCGTACAGGGAGAAGAAGTGCAAAGCGGTTCGGATACCATCCTCTCAGCAGACGATAAATCCGGCATCGCAGCCATTTTGGAAGCGCTGCGCGTGATCGACGAGCAGAAGCTGCCACATCGGCCGATTGAGGTGCTGTTCACGGTGTGCGAAGAGGTGGGGCTGTTTGGCAGCAAATATGCCGACATGCGCCGCTTTGTGTCCAAGTGCGCGATCGTGCCCGACTCGCTGGGCCATGCCGGCAACCTGATCGTGCGGGCACCGGGGCAAAACCGCATCTATGCCGATATTTACGGCGTGGCGGCCCATGCGGGGATTTGCCCGGAAGAGGGGGTAAGCGCCATTGCAGTAGGCGCAGAGGCGATCAGCCACATGCCCCTTTTGCGCATCGACGAGGAGACGACGGCCAACATCGGCACGTTTACGGCGGTGGGTGCGACCAATATCGTTTCGCCCAAGGCGCGGCTGGAGATGGAAGTGCGCAGCCGCAACGCGCAAAAGCTGGAGCAGTACACCGCACGCATGGTCGCGTGCCTGGAACAGTCGGCGCAGCAATACGGGGCAAAGGTGGAGATCAGCGTGGAGCACACGTATGCGCCGTTTGCGCTGGAGGAGGAAAATGCGTACGTGCAGATGGCCATCCGGGCGTGCCGCGCCTGCGATGTGCCGGTGGCGCTGTTGAGCTCTGGAGGTGGCAGCGATTCCAACAACTTCAACCAGCATGGGATCGTCTCGTTTAACATTGGTAGCGGCATGCATGCACCGCACACGACCGATGAGACGCTCAACATTGCGGAGTTTGAAGGGTGCGCGCGTATGATGCTGCACCTGATGCGTGCCGCGCAATGATGCGAGGCCTTGCGGCCCGTGGCTTTGGATGAGGGCGCAGTGCGCTGTGCGGTACGGCGCGCTGCACCTCATAAAATGGAAGGGATACGTCATGAAAAAATCCGCACAAGCGGTTTTTTTCATGCCGACTGAATGCTATAATTAAAAACTGTGTGTAAAAGGGCGACAGCCGAAAAAACAAAAAGGAGAGGCGCCGCGCCAATGGGCGACGCCGGGTGCGTTGATGCCATGAAGACAGGATTTGACCCGCAAACGTATTTGACAGAGCAATCCAGATACATCCTTGAGCGCGTGAGGGATTGCAAGAAGCTGTATCTGGAATTTGGCGGGAAGCTGATGAACGACCTGCACGCCAAGCGCGTGCTGCCCGGATACGATGAGAACGCCAAACTGCAGCTGCTGCAAAAACTCAAAGACCAGGCGGAAATCATCATTTGCGCTTACGAAGGCGATATCGAGCGCAACAAGATGCGCGGCGACTACGGGATCACCTACGATCTGGAGGTGTTCCGCCTGATCGACAACCTGCGCGAGTACGACCTGGATGTCAACAGCGTGGTCATCACGCGGTATGAGGGGCGGCCGGCGACCAAAGCGTTCATGAGCCAGCTCAACCGGCGCGGCATCCGCACCTATGCGCACAGGGCGACCAAGGGATATCCCACCGATGTGGAGACCATCGTCAGCGACGAGGGGTATGGCGCCAACCCGTTTATCGAGACGACCAAACCCATTGTGGTGGTCACGGCGCCAGGGCCTGGCAGCGGCAAGCTGGCCACGTGCCTGAGCCAGCTATACCACGAACAAAAGCACGGCAACGAGGCGTGGTACGCCAAGTTTGAGACGTTCCCGGTATGGAACATCCCGCTCAAGCACCCGCTCAACATCGCGTACGAGGCGGCGACGGCGGATCTGCGCGATGTCAACATGATCGACTCGTTCCATCTGGATGCCTATGGGGTGATGGCGGTCAACTACAACCGCGATATCGAGATGTTCCCGGTGATCAAGCGCATCATTGAAAAGATCAGTGGCAAGCAATCCATGTACCGCTCGCCCACGGACATGGGCGTCAACCGCATCGGCTTTTGCATTACCGACCACGAGGTCGTGCGCGAGGCCTCCAAACAGGAAGTGATTCTGCGCTACTTTAAGACGGCGTGTGAGTACAAGCAGGGATATGCGGATAAGGGGACGTTTGAACGCGTCAGCCTGCTGATGGATGAATTGGAACTCAAGGCGACGGACCGTGCACCGGTGGAACCGGCACGCAGGCGCGCACAGCAGCTGCGCGATCGCGGGGAGAAGCACGTGCACGTCGTAGCGCTGCAGCTGCCGCAGGGCGAGATCATCACGGGCAGAAAGTCCAACCTCATGACGGCTTCGGCGGCGTGTATTCTCAATGCCATCAAATTTTTGAGCGGGATTCCCGACGAGATCCACCTCATCTCGCCGACCGTCATCGAGCCGATTATGCACCTAAAGACCGACGTACTCGAGGGCAAGGACGGCGTACTGACGGCTGAGGAGATCCTCAATGCGCTGTGCGTGTGCGGGGCGACCAATCCGACCATTCAGCCGGCGCTGGACAGCCTCGGACAGCTGCGGGGTTGCCAGGCCCATGCCACGGCCATGCTCTCTCAGCACGAAGAGCAGCTATTCCGCAAGCTGGGGGTGGATATTACAAGCGAGGCGGAGTACCAGTCTGCCAACCTGTACTACGTATGACGGCAAATTGGCAAACGCAGCGGCCGCATTCCACAGGGATGCGGCCGCTTGCCTGCAAGGGGCGATGCGCTTCCCACGGGCAGTGCGCAGAACTCCCTTGGATACGGCGTGACGGTGGCAGGGAACCCATGGGCAAAGGGGGCACGCAAACGCATGCCTCCTTTTGCCCGGCAAAGTACGGACCATGGGGAATATACGCATCATTTGTGGGTGGCCGCCACAGAGGAGGCCGGCGCAGTGCGCGAAACGGATGCGGAAGCAGCCGGCGATTGCCCGGCCTGCGATGGACCCTGCGGGGAAGCGGCATTGGGCGGTACGGGTTTGGCAATGGCGTGGGATAAGAACAGCGAGGCTTTGGCACATGCGGGGCCGATCATCTCATATAGCAGGCCGCTGGACAGAATGATGGTGGACAACAGCGTGCCCAACTCAGCGGGCAGAATGCGCTGGCCCAGCACGGCCAGGCCAATGGACACGCCGGCCTGCGGGATGAGTGCCAACCCCAGGTTGCGCTGAATGTGCGCGGGCATACGGCAGCACGCACACCCCAGATATGCGCCCAGATATTTGCCCGCGATGCGAATGAGGAAATACGCCACGCCGGCCACGCCGGCCACGGATAGAGAGGGCAGGTTGAGCCGCATCCCCGAAAGTACGAAGAACAGCAGCAAGATGGGCGGCGTGAAGGCATCGATCTGCGCAAACAGCCGCTCGGTGCCGCCGATATTGATGTACACCATGCCCAGCACCATGCACGGCAGCAGCGGAGAAATATCCAGCGCCGTACACGCGCCGGTGATGCTCAGGACAATGGCAATGGTCAGAGCGAGGCGGTGATCGGATGAACGCTGTTTGCCATCCACCAGTGCGCGCAGCAAATAGGCGCCACCCACGCCAAGTGCCAGCGCGCCCAAATTGTACAGGATGGGCAGGTAGATGGCGCTGGGCGAAGCGACCCCGGCGGTGCCGGCCTGTACGATGGCTGCGCATACGCTAAAGGCGATCAGGGCGACGGCGTCATCCAGCGCGACGATCTGCAACACCAGATCCACAAACGGCCCTTTGGCCCTGTACTGGCGGATGGTCATGATCGTGGACGCGGGCGCCGTGGCCGACCCAATGGCGCCCAGCAGCAGCGCAAAGGAGACGGGCAGGCGGAAGAGAGTGATCATGCACAGCGTGATGAGCACGGCGGCGGTCAGCGCCTCAAACAGGGTCAGCACGATGACGCGCCAGCCGTTCTGCTTCAGGCGGGAAAATCTGAAGTATTTGCCCACCCCAAAGGCGATGAACGCCAGCGCGATGTCCGTGACAAAGCCCATCTGTTCAACGGTGGCGGGCGAAGCGATACGCAGCACATAGGGGCCGATCAGTACGCCCGAGAGGATGTACCCCGTGACGTTGGGCAGGCGCATCGCCTTGGTCAGCCGTGTCATCCAGAATCCGGCAAACAGCATGATGGCCAGTGCAGCGATGGACTGCGCGGCGTGGTTGGGCAAAAAATCGAGCCAATACATGGTGGACAGGTCCCCCTCCAGCGGAAAATTTGTTCTGTGGGCTTGATTATAGGAAGGCATGGTGATAATATCAAATTATATTTTCTTTGAATTTTATAAATATTTTTGATAAAGAGGTGTGCAATGTGCTGGATCCAAAGGTGACGACGTTGCTCACGCTGGACAGGACCGGCAGCTTCACCAAGGCGGCGCAGGAACTGAACCTGACGCAGCCGGCGGTGAGCAACCATATTCGCCTGCTGGAAAAGGAATTTGGCGTGCAGATCTTCAAGCGCGGCAAAAGGCAGCTGATTCCCACGGAGGAAGGGCAAATCCTGATCAAGTACGCCCGCCGGCTGACGGCGGTGTACAACAGCGCCAGGCAGGCGGTGGAGGATTGCCACAAGCGCGCCAAGCACCTCAACATCGGCATCACGCAGACGGCGGGGGAAATGCTCATGCCCAAAGTAATGGCCATGTACTGCAACGAGCATCCACACGTACACATCAACATTCAGACGGATACCATAAAAAATCTTTATAGAAGGCTGGAGCTGTACGAGCTGGATATGGCGATTGTGGAGGGCATTCTGCCTTCCCACAATTTGGAATCCGTGCTGCTGGATACCGATTATCTGTGCCTGATCGTGGCCCCCACGCATCCGTTTGCACAGCACGGGCGCGTGCAATTGGAAGAGCTGAAAAACGAAAAGCTGATTCTGCGCCCG
>DXZF01000211.1 GCA_019415425.1 Bacillota bacterium
GCGTGGACGTACGCGATATGAAGCGGGACGATCTGCGCGATATGTTCGGCATGGTGTTGCAGGATACGTGGCTGTTCAACGGCACCATTCGGGAGAACATCCGCTATGGCCGCCTCAATGCAACGGATGAAGAGGTACTCGATGCCGCACGCGCAGCGCAGGTGGATCACTTTGTGCGCACCCTGCCTGAGGGGTATGATTTTGTGCTCAATGAGGAGGCCAGCAACATCTCGCAGGGCCAGAAGCAACTGTTGACCATTGCGCGTGCCATCGTCTCGCAGCCGTCCATCCTCATTTTGGACGAGGCGACATCCTCGGTCGATACGCGCACCGAGGTGCTGATCCAGCGGGCGATGGACAATCTGATGCGTGGACGCACGAGCTTTATCATTGCACACCGCCTGTCCACCATTCGCGATGCGGACTTGATTCTGGTCATGCGCGATGGCAATATCGTCGAACAGGGGAAACACGAAGAACTGCTGGCGCAGAATGGGTTCTACGCGCAGCTGTACCAGAGCCAGTTTGAAAAACTGGACGAGTGAACCGGATAAAATGCGAAAAGGCATAGGGAATCCTATGCCTTTTCTGTTTTCCATCCGCCCTGCGTATACGATTGCAGTAGAGACGCAAACAGTGCGATGTGCTGCTGCTCCTGCGCGATGATGGCGTACAGCAGCTGGCGGATGGCCGGATCGGAAATGGCCTGCATGTGGCGCTGGTAGTGATAGATGGCCACCTGTTCAGCGCGCATGTTCATGTGTAGAAATTGCGGAACCGACGTGTTGTACGACAGCACCTCTGCCGTATAATAGCCGCCCGTTGTGCGGTTGTGCGAAGCGCGGTAGCGCGGGTCGGCCCCCAACTGATGAATGACGGAGCCCAGTGCGTGCAGATGGTGCATTTCCTCGATGGCGACGCGCTCCAGTTGCCGCGCCACATTGGGGTACTGCTGCAAAAGACAGGTGTTTTGATAGTTGTACGTCAAGATGGCGGTCAGCTCGCCATCCGGTCCCGCATAATCGTCCATGAGCAACCGGGCATACTGCAAGTTGTGGGATTGGACTTGGACCTTGGGCAGTTGTTCCGCGCTGTTGCGGGGTGAAGGTGTATGCGGTGTGCGTTCCATTTTGTGCCTCCTTGATGGATTGTTGCCGTCATGATCTCCCGTACCATGCTATAATGGAGCAAAGCGAAGGAGGTGCCGACATGGATTTGGGTTTGCAGGGCAAGGTAGCCATCGTCACGGGCGGTGCACGCGGCATTGGCGCGGGCATCAGCGAGGTATTGGCGCAGGAAGGCGCGAACCTCGTAATCGATTACCGGTCCGACCCGCAAGAGTGCGAAGGCTTTGCCGAAAGGCTCGCGCAGCAGTATGGCGTCAAGACGATCGCAGTGCAGGCGGATATCAGCAGGCCAGAAGAGGTGGAGATGCTGTATGCGCGGGCACTGGAGGCCTTTGGCGGCGTGGATCGGCTGGTCAACAACGCGGGTGTGATGGGGCGTTCGCCCATCGAAGAAATGCCGCTTTCAGAGTGGCAGCGCTTTATGGACACCAACCTGACGGGCATGTTTCTGATGAGCCAGAAGTTCATCCAGCACTGCCTTGCCGAGAAGAAGGGAGGACGGGCGGTCAACGTGCTCTCCAAATCTGCCATCTCGACCAACAGCACGGCCAACACACACTATGTGGCCAGCAAGGGTGGAGCGCTAGCGCTCACGCGGGGACTGGCCAATGAAGTGACCAAGCACCATATCTATTTCAACGCCATTGTGCCGGGCTACGTGATGTCGCACGGTACGGCGCACGGCCGGGGGACGTCGCCGGAGGCCGAGCGCAAACGCATGCTGATTCCCACACAGACGGTCGCCATGCCGATTGAGATGGGCTATGTGACCGCCTTTCTGCTCTCCGACAAGGCCTCGCAGATGGCGGGAGCCGTTGTGGACGTCACAGGGGGATTGCTCCTGTAACGTGCTCGTGATAGTGTATGCGCGCAATGCGCGGATTCTGACAGCAAAAGGGGGCATCCGCAAAAGGGATACCGCCCCTTGGATGCCCGTTCGCGCTGTGCGATCACAGAGAGAAGAAAGAACGTAGTAGGGAACACAAGGCAAAAGAAAAGGGCGATCCGTTTTTGGATCGCCCTTTGACGTTGCGCTTTGCTTAGAATACGCGCTTGGCGCTCATGTAGTTGTCCACCCAGTAAGAGCTGGTGATGTTGGTGATGACAACCTGGCCCTTGCTGGAAGAGCAGTGGATCATCTTGTTGTTGCCCATGTAGATGCCCACATGTCCTACGGTGCTGCCGCCACGGACAGAGAAGAACAGCAGGTCACCGGCTTTGATGTTGCTCTTGCTGATAGACGTCCAGCTGGATACCCCGCTGTAACCACGCGAGCTCAGACGGCCAACATTCACACCGGAATTTTTCAGACAGTAGTACACAAAACCGGAACAGTCAAACGAACTGGGACCTTCGTTACCAGCCACATACTTCTTGCCCAGCTGTGCCTGTGCCACCTGCAGAAGTTTCTCTACACTGCTGGCATCCGGCGTCGGGTTGGAAGTGGGGGAAGAAGGTTTTTTGGTTGCGGACGGCTTTTTGGTGCTGCTGGGTTTCTTGGTCGCAGACGGTTTGCTCGTCGACGTCACTTTTTTGGCAATGGCATCGCTGGAGTAGAGCGCATCACGCGTGCGAATTCCCACTTTGCCGTCCACGGTCAGGCCGTTCGCCTTCTGGAATTCCTTGACGGCGGCAACAGAAGCCGTTCCATAGTAGCCGGTTGCATTGCCGGTAAAGTAATTGAGCTCCTTCAAGCGGCGCTGCAGGCTAGCCACGTCGGTACCGCTGTCACCCGGCTGGATGGTGTACTTTTTGGCCTCGTCCGAGAACATGACCTTCAGCGTCTCCTGCCCGGCAATACCGTCGATGGTCAGCCCATTGGCGCGCTGGAAGAATTTCACGGCGTTGGTCGTGACAGAACCGTAATAACCGGTTGCATCGTCGCTCTCAAAGAACTGCAGGGTCATCAGGCGCTTTTGCAGCAATTTGACCTCTGCGCTGTTTGTGCCGGGCTTGAGCGCAGTGCTCAGGATTTCATCCTTGGGCGCAGCCGGGGCAACCTGTTCGGGGTCTACCGTAGGCTCCGGTGTCGCTTCTGCCGTCGGCGTAGGCGTTGCAACAGGCTCCGTCGCGTTGGGTTCTGCCGTTGCTGTCGGCGCTGCCACCGCATTGGGATCCACTGCGGCGGCATCTATATCCGCCTGCCCGGTACCGTCATTGGCAATCTGGATATCGTCCTGATCGCTCCAGGTGCTGGCATTCATGCTGGTGGTAATGCTCTGAATGACCAACGTCTGGAACATCTGGGAATATTCGTCAGAATCGGCAGGGGCCGCCAAACTGACCGCACCGGCGCCCAGCGAGGATGCGGCAACGGTCATGGAAATAAGCAAATAGGAAATACATTTTTTCAATCTCTTATTCATGATTCACCCTTCGTTGTCTGTGATTTCCCCGAATATGTTACACATTATACACACAAATTTAATATTTGGCAATGCCTGAACGCGAATTTTTGAAAAAAACCGACAAAAGAAGGAGAAACTTTTGCATTGTACATGTCTTTATCGTGTAAATGTTACAGTAAATATGACAGCGCACACAATTTGGGTTGTTACACAAATGAAAATGAGACGCTTCAATCAAATGGGACTGCCCAAAGTACAGCGGCGTGCAGAATCGAATTGCCCAAAGGCAGATAGCAAATGCGGGGTACATTGGTATGCCGGATTCCCGTACCGCCCTGCCAACGCTTTCCTTGTGTGGTACAGATGTGCCGTGTCAATCAATCGTCCCTCAGCTTCCAGCAGCGCAATGACAGAACGGTGGCATTCCTCGTCCGACAGGCTATAGGCGCCCAACCTCAGGAGGGGCATTTTTGAGGGCTTTGATCTGCTTTGCAGGGACCCCTCCGACAACGGTGTTGGCGGGTACATCCTTGGTCACCACGGCACCTGCGGCCACCACGGCGTTGTCACCGATTGTGACGCTTGGCAGAACCGTGGCGTGTGATCCGATCCACACGCGCTTGCCGATGTGGACGGGGGCCGGATAATTATGGCCACGTTCAGAGGGCTGAAGCCCGTGATTGATCGTGGCAAGCACGACATGAGAGCCGATCAGCGCCCCATCGTCGATATAGATGCCTCCCTGATCCTGAAAATGGCAGCAGCAGTTGATGAAAACGTTCTTTCCCACGAAGATGTTCCTACCGCACTCCGTGTAAAATGGCGGGAACAAGGCAAAGGATTCGTCCACCGGTTTTCCGATGATTGCAGAGAACAGCTGGCGAATCTGCTCGGG
>DXZF01000212.1 GCA_019415425.1 Bacillota bacterium
TATAAGAGACAGATCGTGTACAATATTCCAATCTGGGTATTGCGCAAGGGGGGATTTGTGTGCTGGCAGAGGAACGGGTCAAGCAGTGGTTTGCCGCATGCGAAAACGGCGCGGCAATCGCGTTTTCGGGCGGGGTGGACAGCACCTTTTTGCTGGCCTGTGCACAGGCGGCGTTGGGCGATCGCGCAATCGCCTACACGGTCGTTTCCGATTTCTTTCCCAAATGGGAACAGCGCGATGCAAAGGAGATGGCCGCGCGGATCGGCGCGCGGCACGAAGTGATCCACCTGGATGTGCTGCATGTACCCGAGATCGCGCAGAATGGGCCCAAGCGGTGTTACCATTGCAAAAAACATCTCTTTTCCGCCATTTTGGAACGTGCCAGGGCACAGGGAATCACGACGCTGTGCGATGGCAGCAATGAAGACGACAAGGGCGATTACCGGCCCGGCATGCAAGGGGCCAAGGAACTGGGTACCCGCAGCCCGCTGCTGGAACTGGGATTGGGCAAGGCGGAGATTCGCGCGGCCAGTGCCCGCCTGCAACTGCCCACGGCCGCAAAGCCCGCGTATGCCTGCCTGGCCACGCGTATCCCGACCGGGGAGAGGGTGACCAAGGAAAAGCTGGAGCGCATTGACGATGCGGAAGCGTACCTGCATGCGCAGGGATTCCAGGCCGTGCGCGTGCGCTGCCACGATGCGATTGCGCGCATTGAAGTCGCCAGCGAGGAACTGGCACGCTTTTGCAGGGAGGCGGATTTCGCCGCGATTTCGCAGGCACTCAAGGCATTGGGCTTTGCGTTTGTCACGCTGGATCTTTCCGGTTACCGGACCGGCAGCATGAACCTGCCACAGGGGGATGAAGCATGAATTTACAGGCGCTTTTGCAAGGGGTCCGAGACGGCTCGGTGTCGGTTGAAGCGGCACAGCAGCAGATCAAAGAACTGGCCTTTGAGGATGTGGGCTATGCGCGCATCGACCACCACAGGGAGCTTCGCCAGGGCGTGGCGGAAGTGGTGTACTGCGCCGGAAAGACGGCCGAACAGGTGGCGGGCATTGCGCGGCGGCTGGTGACGCATGCAGAGGGCAATATCCTGCTCAGCCGCATCAACCCCGAAAAGTTTGCGGCCGTTGCGGATATCGAGGGGATTGTATACGACGAACTGGCGCAGATGGCGGTCATCTGGCGCAACAGGACGTGTGAACGCGGCAGCATCGTGATCGCAGCGGCCGGCACCAGTGATCTGTATGCGGCCAAAGAGGCGCAGCTGACGGCGCAGGCGCTGGGCAATCGCGTGGAACTGCTTGCCGATGTGGGCGTGGCCGGCATCCATCGGCTGTTTGCGTGCCTGGATACCATCCGCAGTGCCAACGTCATCATAGCGGTGGCCGGCATGGAAGGGGCGCTGCCCGGTGTGCTGGCGGGCCTTGTGGACAAGCCCGTGATCGCTGTGCCGACCAGTGTGGGATACGGCGCCAGCTTCCATG
>DXZF01000213.1 GCA_019415425.1 Bacillota bacterium
CTGGAACACGTCCCCCAGCTTCTTGTGGGGCACGCGCTGGGCCGCCTGCATGCAGGTCTTGACCGCGGTGGGGTGGTGCGCAAAATCGTGGTAGACGTTGACGCCGTCCACCGTGCCGTGGAACTCAAAGCGGCGTTCGGCGGCATGGTAGTGCTCGCACGCGTCCAAAATGGCCTGCATGGGCACGCCCAGGTGCACGGCGACGGCGATGGCGCACAGCGCGTTGGAGACGTTGTACGCGCCGGGCAGGTTCAGGCGCACGCGCGCATATGCCTTGCCCGCGTGTACCGGCACGAACGAGGCGGCGCCCTTTTCGTCGTACGCGATCTCGCTGGCCGTCCAGTCCGCATCGTCGCACAGGCCGTAAGAGATGCAGCGCCGCCCGCACGATTGCATCAGGCTGACCACGCGCGGGTCATCCGCACAGCCGAACACCACGCCGTCCTCCGGCAGCCGGTCCACAAACTTCCGGTACGACTGCTCGGCCTGCTCGATGGACTTGAAGTAGTCGGGGTGATCGTCGTCGATGTTGTTGACCACCGCAATGGTGGGGTAAAACTGCAAAAAGCTGTCGACGTATTCGCACGATTCCACCACCATCACGTCCCCGCTGCCCACGCGGGTGCCGCCCTCGCCCAGGTAGTCCAGCACGCCGCCGACGTGGATGGTCGGGTCCAACTGGCCGTTGAGCAGCATCAGGCCCAACAGCGAGGTGATGGTGGTCTTGCCATGGCAGCCCGAGACGCCGATGGCGACCTTGTGCTGCTGCATGATCTGCCCCACCAGCGTGGCGCGCTCCATCACCGGAATGCCGTGCGCGACGGCGTAGGCGTACTCGACGTTGGTCTTGGGCACGGCGGCGCTGTACACCACCAGATCCGCACCCGCGACGTTTTCCTCGCTGTGGCCGATGGTAAACGGAATGCCGGTGTGGCGCACGTACGGGGTGAAGATGGTGGTCTTGAGGTCCGACCCCGTCACCTGATAGCCCGTGCTGTGCAGGTACTCCGCCAGGCCGCACAGGCTGGCCCCCATGATGCCGATGATATGTACGCGCTTGCCCACGAAATCGCGGATATGGACGCTGTTAGGCATGATCGATTCACGCTCCCTTTCAAAACTACCGTCATTATACGCGCATGCCCTGCCTTTGGCAACCGAGGACAACCCCCGTTCCCTTGACAGAAAAAGCGCCAAACGCATACAATAAAAGGACTTTTGGAGTGGGTCAAAGGAGTTGGGAACGCGATGAGTGACGCATGCCTTTCCGTGATCATGGCGGCGGGTGAGGGAACCCGCATGAAGAGCGCGCAGCCCAAGGTGCTGCAACAGGTCTGCGGGGTGAGCATGATCGACCACGTGCTGGGCGTGTGCCCCAAGGGGGAGCGCCCGGTGGTGATCGTGGGCCATGGGCGCGAGCAAGTGATGGCGCACGTGGGGGAGCGTGCGCGCTTTTGCGTACAGGCCGAGCAGAAGGGCACCGGCCATGCCGTGATGATGGCGCGCGAAATCCTGCAGCAGCACGAGGGCTACACGCTGGTGCTGGCCGGCGACATGCCGCTTTTGACGCGCGAGATCGTGGACGAACTGGTGCAGGCGGCGCACGGCCACGCGGCCTCGCTGCTGAGCAGCGTGGTGGACGATCCCACCGGCTACGGGCGCGTGCTGCGCGATCAGAACGGCAATGTCGCCGGCATCGTCGAACACAAGGACGCCACGCCGGAGCAGCGCGCCGTCAAGGAGATCAACGCCTCGGTGTACTGCTTTGACAACGCGCAGCTGCTCTCGTGCCTGGATGCGCTCAGCTGTGACAACGCACAGCACGAGTACTACCTGACCGACTGCATCGGCATGCTGGTGCAGGCCGGCCTGCCGGTGGTGGCCGTGATGGCGGACGCGGCCTCGTGCAGCGGCGTCAACGACCGCGTGCAGCTTTGGCAGGCCGAGAGCGAGATGCGCATGCGCATCAACCGCGCGCACATGCAAAACGGCGTGTGGATGCTGGACCCGGCGCACACGTACATCGAGCCGGGCGTGATCATCGGGCGGGATACGCTCATCGAGGCGGGCGTGACGCTCAAGGGGCGCACGCGCATCGGCGAAGATTGCCGCATCCTGGGCAATACGCGCATCGAGGACAGCACCGTGGCCGACGGGTGCACCATCCAGAACAGCGTCCTCGTGCAAAGCGAGGTGGGCGCGGGCACGGCGGTGGGGCCGTTTGCGTACCTGCGGCCCAACAGCGTGGTGGGCGCGCACTGCAAGATCGGCGATTTTGTGGAGCTGAAAAACGTGCAGGTGGGCGACGGCAGCAAGCTGCCGCACCTGATCTACGCGGGCGATGCGTCCATCGGCAAGGACTGCAACATCGCCTGCGGCACCATCTTTGCCAACTATGACGGCATGAAAAAATACCACACCACGGTGGAGGACCACTGCTTTATCGGCTGCAATGTGACGCTGGTGGCGCCGGTCAAGGTGGAGCAGGGCGCGTTTGTGGCCGCCGGCACCACGGTGACGCGCACCGTGCCGGCCGATTCGCTCACCGTGGCGCGCCCCGAGACGGTGACCAAAGCGGGCTGGGCCAAGAAGCGGCGCGACGAAGGGCGGCTCAAGTGATGAAGCTGGTCTTTGGCCTGGGCAATCCGGGCGAGCGATACGCCAAGACGCGGCACAACGCCGGCTTTCTGGCGCTGGACGCGCTGCAGGGGGCGCTGTGCGCCACCGCGTTTGGCAACAGCCGCGGCGCCCAGGTCGCGCAGGCGTTTGTGGGCGGCGAAAAGGTGCTCCTGATCAAGCCGCAGACGTTTATGAACAATTCCGGGGACTGCGTGCTGGACTTTGCCGCATACTATCGGGTAGAGAGCACGGATCTGCTGGTCATTTACGACGACATCGATCTGCCCAACGGCGTCGTGCGCGTGCGCGAAAAGGGCGGCCCCGGCACGCACAACGGCATGCGCGACATCGTGCAGAAGATCGGCACCACGCTGTTCCCGCGCGTGCGCATCGGCGTGGGGCACAAGCCGCCGCAGTGGGATCTGGTGGATCACGTGCTGGGCGTGCCGCAGGACGAGCAGTGGACGCTGTTCGTGCAGGGCATTCGGAACGCGGCGGGCGCTGCGGCCTGTGCGCTGCGCGAGGGCGTGCAGAGCGCCATGCGCTATAACGGTACGCAGCCCAAGCCCAAAGAAGGGGGATCGCATGCCACAGAGAGTGGAGAGTGAGGCGCTGGCCCCACTTGCCCCGCTGACCGACAGCGGGATGTATAGACGACTGGTACGCGCCATACGGGGGGGAGAGCAATCCTTCCCGCTTTTTGGCATGCCGGAAAACGGCAAGGTGCCGCTGTTGCTGGCGCTGTATGAGACCTTCGCGCACAGCGTGCTGGTGGTGTGCGCCAGCGACTTTGCCGCGCAGAAGCTGTACCAGGCGCTGGCCGTGCCACTGGGCGAGCGCGCCAAGCTATTGCCCGCGCGCACGGTGCACCTGGGCAAGGTGCGCGTGCTGGACAGGCAGACGCAGGGCCTGCGCGCCTCGGCGCTGCACGCGCTGTGCAGCGATGTGCCGCACATCGTGGTGGGCTCCATCGATGCGGTGCGCGCGCGCCTCTCGCCCAGGGCCACGTTTGCCGCGTGCGCACTGCGCGTGGCGCGCGGACAGCGGCTGGAAGTGGAGGAGCTGCTGTCGCGCCTTGCGCGCAGCGGCTATGCGCGCGTGGAAAACGTGGACGACTACGGGCAGTTTGCGGTGCGCGGCGGCATTGTAGACGTGTTTTTGCCGGATGCTTCGTGCTACCGCATCGACTTTTTTGGCGACGAGGTGGACAGCATCCGCGTGTTGGACCCGCTCTCACAGCGCAGCGCCGAAGAGGTGGAGGCCATCGAACTGCCGCCGTGCGTCGAGACGCCGATGGAGGCCGGGCAGCGCAAAACGCTGCTGTCGCTGATCGAGCGCGCCGGCCACGACGCCAGGGGCGAGGCGCTGCTGCGGCTGCAATCGCTGTACACCGCGATCGAGAGCGGCGACTGCAGCCGCGCATACGAGGCGTTTTCGCTGGGCATGCCGGTCGTCACGGCGGCGGATTACCTGGAAAAGGGCGGCTTTTTGGCGCTGGATGAACCGATGCGGCTGGCCGACGCAGCCAAGAGCACCGATACCGACCTGCAGTCCGCGGCCAGAGAGCTGGCGGACAGGGGCGAGGCGCCCCGGGGCTGGCAGGCGCATCTGGCGCCGTTTGAGGCGGTGCGCCCGGCGCCTGGGGCCATCTCTTTGCGCTTTAGCGCCTTCATGCGCTCCGGCGCGGACGGCTATCAATTTGACGTCCGCCCGGCGCAGCCGTTCTACGGCCGCATGGACCTATTGTGCGAGGACCTGCTGCAGCGCAAGCGCAGCGGTTGGCGCACGCTGTTGTACGTGCAGAACGAAAAGCGCGGACAAAGCCTGTACCAGTCGCTGTTGGAGCGCGATGTGCCGTGCACGCTCATGCTGCACGACGCGCGCCTGCCCCAGCCCGGCGAAACCGTCATCGCCACGGGAATGCTGGGCGCCGGCTTTGAGATGCAGCAGGAGCGGTACCTGGTCCTGTGCGAGGCCGAGATCTTCCGCAACCAGACGCAGGCCCCCCGGCGCACGACGCCGCGCGCCAGCGCCACCGCGCTGGACCTCAAAGAGGGCGACTACGCCGTCCACGACGTGCACGGCATCGGCGTGTACAGGGGGCTGCAGACCATCACGGTGGAGGGGCGGCCCAAGGACTTCATGCTGTTGGAGTACCGCGGGGGCGACAAGCTCTACATCCCGGCCGAACAGGTGGGCCGCGTACAGAAGTACATCGGCAGCGACGACGACGCGCCCAAGCTCAACAAGATGGGCGGGCAGGAGTGGGAGAAGGCCAAAAAGCGCGTGTCCAGCAGCGTCAAAAAGCTGGCGCAGGAC
>DXZF01000214.1 GCA_019415425.1 Bacillota bacterium
GATGGAGAGCGCGATGCCGCACAGCACCAGCAGCAGCGTCAACACGTATTTTCCATACACCAGTTGCCTGCGCGTGATGGGCAGCGTCAGCGCATATGCGTCGAATTGCGAGAGCTGGTCCAGCGAAAAGGAATTGATGCAGATCGCGACGGTCAGCAGCGTCACGGCAAAGCAGAACAGGTCCATCCCGGCCTGTTCGTTGGCCCCGATCACCCCATAGCCCACCAGCACAATGGCCGCAATGCCCGCGACAGATTTACAGTTGTACAGCTCTTTTTTGATCAGGCCCTTCATCGTTCCAAACCCTCCACGTAGAATTCCATGATCTGTTCCAGGTTGCACCGTTCCAGCACTGCCCCCTGCGGCAGCTGGCGCTGTACGGCAGCGCGGTTGTTGACCAGCGCTTCGCTGCCAAAGGAACCGTGCCGCACGGCGACGATATACGCGGGATCGACCGCCTCGATCGCATGCCGTGGCCCCTGCAGCAGCCCGTGCGTATCCAGCAACACATCTTTGCTGCAGTCAAGGCACATTTTGCCTCGATGGATCATCACGATGTAATCCGCAATCTTTTCCAGATCCGTGGTGATGTGCGAGGACAGCAAAATGCTGTGCGTCTCATCCTGCATGAACGTGTAGAGGATATCCAGCACCTCGCTGCGCGCAATCGGGTCCATGCCGCTGGTCGGTTCATCCAGCAGCAGGATGCGCGGGTGGTGTGAAAGCGCTGTCGCCAGCGACAGCTTGACGCGCATGCCCCGGCTAAAGGTCTTGATCGCCTGATCGTACGGCAAATGCAACCGTTCCAATAGCGAGCAGAACCCGGCGCGATCCCAATGGGGATGGATGCTGGCAAGCACCTCGTCAATTTCTTTGGCGCGATAGCGCCCGTTGAAAAAGCTGCCGTCCAGCATGACGCCCAACTGCTCTCGTGCCCGTTCCCCCTCTTGCGCTACGTCTTGGCCCAGGATGCGCACTTGCCCGGCATCCAGATGGATCAGTCCACAGATCGCCTTGATGGTGGTGGTCTTTCCGGCCCCGTTTTCCCCGATAAACCCCACCACGCTGCCCTGTGGAACGGTCAGCGAAAGGCGATCGAGGGTAAATTGATCGTAGTGTTTAGAGGCCTCAATCAGTTCAATCGCAGGTTGCATCATTGTCTCATTCTCCTTCATACAGCATCGCAAGGATTTGCTGCAACTCTTCGAGCGGCACGCTGCTCTGCCTTGCCAGTTCGGCCGCCTGCTGCAGCAGCTGCTCGATCCGGCGCAGGTGCTCTTCACGGATCAACTCGGTATTTTGCCCAGCCACAAAGCTGCCCTTGCCCTGCACCGTGGTGATGAAGCCATCCCGCTCCAAATCGTCGTACGCACGCTTGGTGGTGATGACGCTGATGCGCAATTCCTTGGCCAACAGGCGCATGGAGGGCAGCGCATCCCCTTCCACCAGTGCACCGCTGAGAATCAGCTGTTTGATCTGTTCGGTGATCTGCTGGTAGATGGGCTTGTCACTGGCGTTGCTGATGATGATATCCATGGCGTCTCCTCATCAAATATTGTATATATACGATATACACAATATACCTACTTTGCAAGGCGCTGTCAACCCCTTTTTGAGACGCTTCGCTTTTCCCCACATCCAACGGCGCCAAAGGTATGGAAATGCGCCCTTTCGTATAGGCTAAAGAAAAGGGCGATCCATGGGGATTTGCCCTGCGCAATGGAAACGGAGAGAAGCGAAGCACGATGCAGACGGGCGATTTGCAAAAAAAGAAGATCAATGTCAAAAAGGCGCTGGAACTGCCGCTGTTGCTGCTGTTCACTACCGTGCTACTGTGCCTGTTGTGCAAGCTGGCGCCCTATGTTCTGCCACTGATTCTCGCCCTGTTGCTGTCGCTGCTGATCGAGCCGCTGGTGCGCTTTCTGGCCATCCGCAAAGACGCCCGCGGGCGAATCGTCAAACCCGGAATCCCGCGCAAGCTTTCGGTCATCGTGGCCATGGCGCTGGTGTTCTCCATTTTGCTGGTACTCATCGTCCTGCTGATCAACGGCATTACGGGCGAAGTGTTGCACCTGGCCCGCACATTGCCGCAGACGTTGCCGCAGCTCAGCCAATCCATCACCGAGCTTCTCGTGCAGTTGCAGCAGCGGCTGAATTTCCTCTCGCCCGAGCTGCTGCAGGTTGCACAGAGCACCTTTTCCCGCGTGGGGGAACAGCTCATGCAGGGCGTGAGCGAGTTGGCAACGGGGCTGATCACCTCCATGACGCATATCCCCACGCTGTTGCTGTTTTTCATCATCACGGTGCTGTCCACCTACATTCTGGCCAGCTCGCGCGAATCGCTGCTGCACGGCATGCACAATCAATTGCCTACGCCGTGGGTCAAGCAGTTCCGCAACATGTACAATTCCCTCATCCGGGCGCTTTTGGGCTGGCTGCGCGCACAGGTGCTGATCATGTGCGTTCTGTTTATCGTCATGGCCGTGGGGTTTGCCATTTTGCGCATCCACTACGCATTGCTCCTCGCCGCCGGCATCGCATTTATGGACGCGCTGCCGGTCTTTGGTTCCGGCCTGGCCTTCATTCCCTGGGCGGCGTATCACTTTTTCTTTGGAAACCCCGCGCTGGGCGTGGGGCTGTGCGTACTCTTCCTGTTGGTCATCTGCGTGCGCCAGTTCGTCGAACCGCGCATCGTGGGGGTGCAGATCGGCCTGCCTCCCCTGTTGACCATGGGCTCGATGTACGCCGGGCTCAAGTGGATGGGCGTCATCGGCCTGCTGGTCGGCCCGGTGCTGGTGCTCATCATGCTCAACGTCACCCGCACGTATTTGAACGGGCGTACGTACCGGGAAGTCGTATACGATACGCCGCATCTCTTTTCTCATTCCAAAAAATCCGGTAATATATAAATAAGGAAACCGTTGTATCAGATGCAGAGGGCGCATGCATTGCACAGACGCGTGGCTTTCCCCGTTTCGTTTTCGCAGGTGCATGCGACAGCCGTATGGTTTATACGGCAAGGAGGAGGTCATTCTCATGGTTGTATTTGACAAACCCGGAGCGCAGCATACGGAACAGACGCTTTCCATCGCCATCGAACAGGCGCAGGCGCAGCACGCGCCCATTGTGGTCGCCACCTACAGCGGTCAGACGGCCCTGACGCTCTGCCGCATGCTGGAGGAGGGTTCGCTGTCTGTTCCGGTATACGCCGTGCGCGGCGCGGCCGGCTTTCACAAACCCGGTTTCAAGATGGAGGCAGAGGTCGAGGCGCGGCTGCAAGCGTACGGCGTGCAGCTCATCTCGGGTTCCCACGTGCTCAGCGGCGCGGAGCGCGGCCTTTCGCGCAAATACCAGGGTATCTACCCGGTCGAGATCATCGCGCATACGCTGCGCATGTTGGGGCAAGGCACAAAGGTCTGCGTCGAGTGCAGCGTCATGGCGCTGGACGGCGGCTATATCCCCGAGGATATGCCCGTGATCGCCGTAGGCGGTACGGGACAGGGCGCGGATACCTGCCTGTGCCTGACGCCGGCGCACGCCAGCGCTATTTTGCAGACAAAAATCCACGATATATACTGCAAACCGTCGCTGTTGTGATCGTGGAGTTTGATAAA
>DXZF01000215.1 GCA_019415425.1 Bacillota bacterium
CATATTTGAGCGGCTGACCGCATGTCATCCTATGAGGGGGGAGACCCATGAAAAGACGGAACGTCGAGTGGATGGCGTGTATGGTCCTGATGTTGTTCATTGCAGCGGGGGCCGGTTTTGCCGTGGGCAGAGGCAGCCTCATCCAATCGCGGCAGGTGCAGCGCGCGATCGTGGAGGACGCATACTATGCCGTGCCCGCAGAGGTGCTGGACAGCGCTGCGGCCAGTGCAATGATGCAGGTGCTGTCGGATCCCATGGCAGGCTATTTGAATCAGACGCAGATGCAGGCGTTTGACGACAAGCTCACGGGGCAACAGACGATTGGGCTGGGCATGGAGACGGCGCGCGTTGCGCAGGGGTACTTCGTGACGCAGGTGCAGGACGCTTCTCCGGCCGCGCTTGCAGGACTGGCCAGGGGCGATATCGTCACGGCCATCAACGGAAAGCGAGTCCAGGACGGCGCGCAGTGGCCTCAGTGGACAGAGGGGGAACGCGTCGTCCTGCACGTGCTGCGCGGCGGTGTAGAACGGGAACAGGTCGTATTTGCCCAGCGCATCCAGCCCTTTGACGACGTGTATACCGAGCAATTGACCCCGGATGTGTATTACATGCGCCTGCGCACGTTCGCACAGGAGGACATGGCGCAAAAGGCAATCCAGGCGCTGTGTGCGTTGCATCCCGATTGCGCCATCATCTTGGATGTAAGGGGCAACCCGGGCGGACGGCTGGACCACGCTGTGGACATCGCACAGCAATTTGTGCCCAAAGGCGAAACGCTGTTGACGCTGTGCAAGGCAAACGACGCCACCGAGACGATCGTGAGCGAAGGCGGCGCGCTCATCGGCCGCAACGTGGTGGTGCTGCAGGATGGGCAGAGCGCATCGGCAGCAGAGATCCTCGCGGGCATCTTGCAAAATTACGGCGCCGCACACGTGATCGGGGAAGTGAGTTACGGAAAGGGTACGGTTCAAAAAGTGAAAGCAATTTCCGGAGGGTATGGGATCCGGTATACGGTTGCGGAGTACGCGCTTCCACGCAGCGGGCGCATTCAGGGGGTCGGCGTGTTGCCGGACGAAAGCGTGCCGTCGGCTGCCGAAGTGCCGGGCTGGGCGCTTTCACATGCGCAGGATACACAGTTACAGGCAGCTCTGACGTATTTACAAAAAACAAAATGACGTAAGACCGCAGGCGGGGGGTCGAAAAACTCCCGCCTTTGTGTTATAATCCATTTGAAGGATGGATGCGTTCAGATAGGCGCTGAATAGAGGAAGAGCTTGCCCAAAACCGCGCATGGTTGCCACGTTGACGGGCGAGATGGTTTTCGCTGAAAGTTGCTTTTTCCGTTGACAAGCAATTCACAAAAACATATAATTTTGATGGTACGACCGTAGCCTGACAGAGACGCGGATGGCCCGGGTCACTTGGATTTTACGGAAGGTTTCAGTCAATATTATTGTAGGAGCGTGAACTTACATGATCCAGATTCTTATTGTCACTCATGCAGACCTTGCAAAGGGTGTGCTCTCCAGCGCCGAACTCATCATGGGACCGCAAGAAGGCGTCACCACGGTTGGCCTGTACGCCGAAGACGGGTTTGACTCGTTCAACGAAAAAGTGCGCAGCACGCTGGCTGGCCTGATCAATGATGACGGCGTGTTGGTGCTGGTGGACCTGTACGGCGGCACCCCCTGCAATGTGACCGCGGCCAATATCAACCGCCCCGTGGATGGCAAAGTGCCCAATTGCGAGTGCGTGAGCGGCGTCAACCTGCCGATGCTCATTGAGGCGATTTCCATGCGCGACAGCATGTCGCTTTCCGAGCTCAAGGATCACTGCATCGCCTGTGCGCCCGAAGGCGTCAAAGACATCAAAGCTGAATTTAGCCTGCGTGGTTAATTTTGCAGGTTAAGTGGAAGATAGGAGGAACCTTCAATGGTTGAAAAGGTGTTTGTAGTCAAAAACGAAACCGGCTTGCATGCCCGTCCCGCCTCTCAGTTCGTGCAGAAGGCCGCCAAGTTCAAGAGCGTGATCAAGCTCAAGAAGGACGGCAAGGAAGCCAACGCGAAATCCATCATCTCCGTGCTGAGCCTGGGCGCCAGCAAAGGCAGCGAGATCACCATTTCCTGCGCCGGCGACGATGAGCAGGAAGCGCTTTCCGCATTGATCGAACTGTTGGACAACCTGGAGGAATAAGCGATTTACATGTGAAAACGGGGCGAAGCCCCGACGTTCCATGTCAAGCACATGGCTTGGCGGCAGGGCGTTTGCCCGGCCGCTGGAACCGTGGTCATGAGGGCGGGGCGACGGCCCCGCCTTTTGTTTTAGACACTTGCGCCCTTGACGCGCAAAAAATACAGTGAGGTGGTTCAAATGAAAGGTATCATTGCATCCCCCGGTATTGCAATCGGAACCGCGTTTGTGCTTGCGCACAACGAGATCGTCATCGACGACACGCTGTTGACTTCCGACGCACAGTGCCAGGCCGAGGAGGAGAAATTCCGCAAGGCGTTGGCGGACACCGAGACGCAGCTCAACGAGGTCATCGCCATCACCGAGGAGCGCTTGAGCGCCAAAGAGGCCGACGTGTTCCGCGCGCACCTGATGATGCTGGCCGATCCGATGCTCGAAGAGTCGGTGTTGGACAAGATCAACAACGGCAAGATGAACGCCGCCAAGGCCGTGAAAGAGGCCACGGCAGAGATCGCGGATATGCTCGCTTCGCTGGACGACGAGTACATGCGTGAGCGCGCTGCGGATATCAAGGACGTCGGTGGCCGCGTGCTGGACAACGTGACCGGCAACGTGCGCGTGTCGCTGGCGGATCTGCGCGACGAGGTCGTGGTCTTTGCCAACGATCTGACGCCTTCGGATACCGCGACGATGGATATGAACTATGTCAAGGGCTTTGTGACCGAGATCGGCGGCCGTACGTCGCACACCTCCATCATCGCCCGCATCATGGGCCTTCCGGCCGTGGTCGGCACCGGCGATATCCTCTCGCACGTCAAGCATGGCGACATGGTCGTGCTGGACGCAATCGACTGCAATGTCATCGTCAACCCCAATGAAGAGGAGCTGGCCGAGGCCAGGAAAAAGCTGGAAGCGTTCCTGGAGCACAAGCGCCAACTGGATCAGGTCAAGATGCTGCCGGCAGAGACCACCGACGGACACAGGGTGGAAGTTGTGGGCAACATCGCTTCCCCGGCCGATGTGCAGGGCGTACTGGACAACGGCGGTGAGGGCGTCGGCCTGTTCCGTACCGAGTTCCTGTACATGAACCGCCCCACGCTGCCCACGGAAGAGGAGCAGTACGAAGTGTACAAACAGGTGGCTGAAGGCATGAAGGGCCATCCGGTGGTCATCCGCACGCTGGACATCGGCGGCGACAAGGCGGCCGACTGCATCCAGTTCCCGGCCGAGATGAACCCGTTTTTGGGCTGGCGCGCCGTGCGCATGTACTTTGACCGCCTGGATATCATCAAGCCGCAGCTGCGCGCGCTGCTGCGTGCCAGCGCCATCAGCCCGCTGCACGTCATGTACCCGATGATCATCTCCTGTGACGAGATCAGCAAGATGAAGGACATCGTCGAGGAGTGCAAAGCCGAACTGAAGGCGGAAGGCGTGGCGTATGATCCCGATATGAAGATTGGCACCATGGTCGAGACGCCGGCTGCCGCATTCATTGCGGACCGCCTGGCCGAGGTGACGGACTTCTTCAGCATCGGCAGCAACGACATGACGCAGTACGTGCTGGCGGTGGACCGCGGCAACGAGGCGATTGCCGACCTGTACCAGCCCATGCATCCGGCCGTGATCCGCGCCATCAAGATGGTCATCGATGCTTCGCACGCTGCCGGCAAATGGACGGGCGTGTGCGGCGAGATGGCGGGCGACGAAAAGACCGGCATCCTGTTGCTGGGCCTGGGCCTGGATGAGTTCAGCATGAGCGCGGGTTCCATCCCGACCATCAAGAACATGATCCGCAAGGCCAGCTTTGCGCGCGTGCAGGAAGTGGCCAACGAGTGCTTGCAGATGCGCACCGCCGCTGAGGTGGAAGCGCGCATCGATGCGCTGCTCGAGGAGATCTACAACGGCTAACAGTCAAGCTGTAACCGAAAAGGCCGGGGACGCCAATGCGTCCGCCGGCCTTTTGCAATGGTTGCGCGAAAGTACGAGGCCCTGGCTGCGATGGTCGCCCGTTGGTCTGTACATTCTGCATGCGATGGGGACGCTGGTTCTTGCAACTTGTCCGTGGAACTGATAGGCTTAATGTGTTTATGCAAAGGGGGAGTGGGCGCATGGAGACGCAATCCATTGCAGATTTTGTCGATCGGCTGGCCAGCAAAGACGCCGTACCGGGCGGCGGGGGCGCCAGCGCGCTTGCAGGTGCATTGGGCGCCGCGCTGGGCGCGATGGCGGCCAACCTGACCATTGGAAAGAAAAAATATGCCGCAGTACAGGAGGATGTGACGCGCGCGGCACAACAGCTGACGCAACAGGCGAAAAAATTGCTGGACGGGATACGGGCGGACGCAGAGGCCTTTGCCCCGTTGGCCAGCGCTTACGGGCTGCCCTCGCAGACCCAGCAGGAGAAAGCAGAAAAACAGCGCGTGCTGCAATGCGCGCTCCTGGACGCTGCACAGCCGCCCATGCAGTTGATTCGCACATGCCTGCAGGTCGTGGAGACGCTGCAGGAACTGAGCGAAATGGCCAGCCGGCTTGTGATCAGCGATGTGGGGTGCGGCGCGGCCATGTGCCGGGCCTGCCTGCAGGCCGCGGCGCTCAACGTATACATCAACGCCCGCATGCTCCAGGACGAAGCGATTGCCCAGGACATGTTTGCGTGGACAAAGGAAAGCGTCGCACGCGGGGTGGCGGCATGTGATACCGTGATTGAGAAGGTGGAGGCGGCATTATGCAGGCATTAAAAGGGGCGGCCACGGCTGCGGCCATTCGAGAACAGATCGCGCAAGAGGTGCAGGCGCTGTCTTTGCAGGGCGTGCAGGTGCAGTTGGCCGTGCTGCGCGTGGGCGAAAAGCCGGATGACATTGCGTACGAGAACAGCGTGGTCAAAAAATGTGCACAGGTGCACATCCAGTGCCGGCAGGTGACGTTGCCACACGATAGCACCACGCAGCAGTGCGTGGCGGCCATGCAGCAGTTGAGCGAGGATCGCAGCGTGCACGGCATCTTGCTGCTGCGCCCATTGCCGCAGCAGATCGATGAGGAGGCCGTGATCGCGCACCTGGCGGTGGACAAGGATGTGGATGGGATGACGCCGTTGTCGCTGGCCAAGGTGCTTATGGGCGATCCGAGCGGGTTTGCACCGTGTACGGCGGAATCCGTCCTGCGCATCCTCCAACACGAGCAGATCCCAATGGCCGGCAAAGAGGCGG
>DXZF01000216.1 GCA_019415425.1 Bacillota bacterium
GTGGACGCCTTACCAATACGAGCAGGAGACCATTGCAGACGCGCAGACCAGGACGTATACCATCGTCGGCGTCATGGAGCGGCTGGGCTCGCGCTTGGAGCCGTTTGACGCGCCGGGCTATACCGTACTGACGACGCTGGACCCTGCGGCGATCGCGCCGGATACGTCCATCAACGTCTACGCCCGCCTGACCCATGCCAGCCAGACCTATGACGCATGGCCCAAGATGCTTGCCGATGCCGGCATCACGCCGGGGGAGAACTGCGAGATGTACAACACCCGCGTGCTGGCCTACACGGGCACGTTTGCCATGGCGGGCGAACAGAGCATGTTCACCATGGTGTCGTTCATCTTGGCGATCCTGATCATGGTCGGGTCCATCAGCGTGATCTACAACGCCTTTTCCATCTCTACCACGGAGCGCAAAAAGCAGTTTGGCCTGCTGGCGTCGGTTGGCGCTACGCCCAAGCAGATCCGTGCCAGCGTGCGCAGCGAAGGGCTGTTCATTGGGCTGATCGGCATCCCGCTGGGCATTGGCATCGGCCTGCTGGGCATGGGCATTACGCTCAAAGTCGTGGATGGGCTGATCGGCGACCTGTTTTTCAGCGGCGAGCGGCTGACGATGGTCATCTCTTTGCCGATGATCGCACTGGCAGTGCTGCTCGCCATTGTGACCATTGCGATCTCGCTCATCCTGCCGATGCGCCGCGCTGCGCGCACGTCGCCCATGGAGGCCATCCGCGCCTCGCAGGACATCAAAGAGGGCAAGATCAAGCAGAACCGCCTGAGCAAAAAACTCTTCGGCTTTGAGGCCGACCTCGCGCTCAAACAGCTGCAGCGCAGCAAAAAACGGTATCGCATCACGGTGTTTTCGCTGTTTGTGAGCCTGGTGCTGTTCATCACGTTTTCGGGCTTTGCCACATTTTTGCGGACCGGTACGTCCATGCAGTTTGAGGATATAGACGTGGACTATACCATTGCGAGCAACGAGGAGACGGTGGAGGACAGGACGCGCACGCTGCAGGACGTCTTTGCGACCCTGCAGGGGGATGCCAATATCCAGCGGATCTGGATGCTGTCGTTTGGGTATTCGCAGGCGGTCGTCCCCCGCGCGTCGCTTTCGGCGCAGGCCGATGAGCTGCTCACCGGCAATATGGGTACGTACCACATGGGGTATGACGAGGCGGATCTTGGCCTGCGGCTGGAGCTCTATGGTATGGACGATGCGGCCTTTGATACGTATCTGGCGGAACTGGGGCTGCGCGAACAGGCCGATGGCGGCATTGAGGCCGTGTTGATCAACGACAGCCAGATGGACCAGTGGCGCGAGAGCGGCGGGACACGCCGGGTCAAATTCCAGTGGTTTCAACACGCGCCCACCTCGCTGATCTTGCGCGACTATGCCGTGATGGAGGATGAAGGGGACGGCAGCACCTACACGCCAGAGCAGGAGATTGCAGCGCTGCGCGCGCAGGACGGCGTAGAGGTGCAGTTGCTGGCCGTGACGGATCAGGCACCGTTTCACATCCCTGCGAGCGAGGGCATGGCGACGCTGTATCTGCGGCAGTCGGACGTCGATGCGCTGCAAAGGCAACTCGAACTCAACGGCTCACCGGGCATCCTGATCCGTACGACCGGCGAGAGCGGAAACGCCGCGCTCACACAGCGGCTGGAGCAGATCGAGGAAGCGTTCACCCTGCAGGGCAAAGATGTGTATGCGGAAAACCTGCTGGCATACAAGCAGGAAATTGACCGGATGTTGACGGTGGTGGGCATCTTCTGCTACGGATTTGTCATCCTCATGATGCTGATCAGCATCACCAGTGTGCTCAATACCATCACCACCAACATGCAGTTGCGCAAGCGCGAGTTTGCCATGCTGCAGTCCATGGGCATGTCGCCGAAAAGCTTCCGCAAGATGATCCTCTTTGAGAGCCTTTTCTACGGATGCAAGGCGCTGATGTACGCACTGCCGGTCAGTGTTGGGCTGCTGTGGTTGCTGTACCGCGCCATCAGTCAGTCGATGTGGTTCCCGTTTACACTGCCGTGGGGCAGCATTGGCATTGCCGTGCTGGGCGTGCTGGCAATCGTATTTTTGACCATGCGCATCTCCACGCGCAAACTGCAACGCGAGAGCCTGGTGGAACACATCCGCCAGGAGAGCATCTGAACGGGCAGGCGATTCCACACAGGGCCGGAGGGGACTCCCTTCGGCCTTGTGCGATATAGGGAGCATGGCGTATCATAGGGGCCAAAGGGGAGGAGCAGGCCATGAAGCGCGTCAGTCAAAGCGTACAAAAGCGCATGGAGCAGCAGCTACAGGACATCGCCCACAGCGGCAGGATTCCGCGCCTGTTGTTGCACAGCTGCTGTGCGCCGTGCAGCAGCGCGGTCATCGAAATACTCAGTCCGGTGTTTGCCCTGACGGTGTTCTACGACAACCCCAACATCACCGATAAAGAGGAGTATGCGCTGCGCAAACGCGAGCAACAGCGCTTGATTGCGCAGATGGCGACGCCGCATCCGGTGGCGTTTGTAGAGGGAAGATACGACCCGCAGCGCTTCTTCGACATTGTGCAGGGCGGCGAAGCAGAGCCGGAGGGCGGCGCACGCTGCCGGCGCTGCTATGCCATGCGCCTGCGCGCCACGGCACAGTATGCGCAGGCACACGGGTTCGATTTTTTTGCCACGACGCTGTCCATCAGCCCCAAAAAGCGGGCAAAGGAGATCAACGCCATCGGTTTTGCGCTGCAAAAGGCGGTTGGCGTGCCGTATCTGGAGGCGGACTTTAAAAAGAAGGGCGGGTTTGACCGCTCGCTTGCGCTGTGCGAGCAGTACGGGTTGTACCGGCAGAACTACTGTGGATGCGTCTTTAGC
>DXZF01000217.1 GCA_019415425.1 Bacillota bacterium
CTTATGCCCCCGGCACCGAGATCACACTGCCCACCGTGGATGCGGGCGACTATTACGAATTGCAGACCTATGGCTGGACTGACACCAGAACCGGTACGTTTTACTGGAGCGGCCAGAAGGTGCAAGTGACGGAGCCCATGACGCTGGTGGCCCAGTGGCGGGATGCGCAGGCGGGCAACCCCGTATCGGTCGCGCGCGTACAGAGCGGTACGGGCGGAACGGTATCGCCCTCTAAGATCGTCCAGTTCAAGGGCAAGGAGAGCCCGCTGGTGTTGACCATTGCGCCGGCGGACGGATACGAGGTCGACACGGTGACGCTGCGCGTCAACAGCGGCGAGGTCGTTTCGGTACAAGAGGAGCTTGAGCGGCAGGGGGATGCGTGGACGTATACGCTCAACAATGAAGAGGCGTACGGGGCGTATTACGATATCCAGGTGACGTTCCGCGTACGGACCGACCCCACGCCCACGCCGTCGGCCACCGACAAGCCGAAACGCACGCCCGGCACGGCGGCCGGGAGCACGGCGACGCCGCAGCCCACCATGACGCCGACGCCGTTCGTTCCGGTGCAGATTCTCACCCAGCCGCAGGATCAGCGGGTACGGGCGGGAGAGGACGCCACGTTTACCGTTGCCGCAAGCGGCAGCGAGCCCGTGACGTACCAGTGGCAGATGATGCAGGAGGACGGCAGCTGGGCAGACCTTGCAGGCGCCGATGCGCCCGCGTATACCGTGGCGGATACGCAGTTGCAGCAAAGCGGCCAGCGGTACCGCTGTATTGTGCAAAATCAGGGCCGTGCATTGGCCTCCAACGAAGTGAAACTGACGGTGGACAACAGTGCCGTGCCGCAGACCGGGCAACAGGGGACGTCGCCCTGGGTCTGGATCGGCCTTGTCGCGGTGGGGGCTGTGGCCGTTGCCGTGGCGCTGCTGGCCGGAAGGAAAAAGCGCTGATACGGCGCGGCATGCCGATGTGCAGTGGCAACGGGGGGCGTACCCGATGGGCGCTCCCCGTTTTTTGATCTGTGCATTTGACGGCACGCAGGGGGACAGGGTATGCTAACAGCAGTTGGAACCCATATATTGCATCTTTTTGGGAGGTCTTGATGGGACGTTCGATTTCCAAACGGCAGAGGGAATGGCTGATCTGCTTTGGCGCGATTGTGCTGTGCACCCTCTTCTACAGCGTATACCATCTGCGCGTCTATCTGTCTTCCGACAGCACCTCTTCGCTGCTCATGGCCGACAGCATGGCGCAGGGAAACGTGCTGCTCAAGGGATGGGTACAGGGCACGAACAATTTTGTCTTTAGCGAAATCGTCTTCTATGCCATTGGCAGGCTGCTGGGCATCCCGTACGCCGCGATGCTGCACGTGTTGCCCGGATTTTTCTACGCCATGCTGGTGGGGCTTTTGATCTATTTTGCCCTGTACAGGGACGAGAGCTGGGGCCTGTCGCAGCGGGCAAAAGCGGTGACGGCGGCGTGTATCGCCCTCGTGCTGGGCCTTGTGCCGATCTCCAGCGCGTACACGCTGCTCAACGCCAATTCGCACAACAATCTGTACGCATGGATTGTCGTGTGCTTTTTCCTGATGATCCGGTATCTGCAGTCGGGCAAAAAGGGGTTTTTGATCGGGCTGTTTGTCGTGGGCACGCTGATGTCCTTCTCCGAGGGCGTGACGAGCATGGTGCTCTTTGCCCCGGCCGGGCTGTTCGCGCTGAGCAACTTGGTTTTGCCCAAAGAGAAGGCGCCGCAGGTGCATCGCAACCTGTGGATCATCGCCGCCATCTGCGCGAGCTTTGTCTGTGCAAAGGGCATGATGATGGTCGTCGAGCATCTGGGGGGCGTGGTGACGCGCGGCCTGCCCATGGCGCTGGTGTCGCTTGGCGAGATCCCATCGCGCATCGTGGGCTTTTTACAACAGGCCTGCGTGCTGTTCGGCTGCAACCTGTTTGCCGAGCCCGGGCTGTGGAATGTGCTGACCGATGCGTTGATGCTGCTGCTGATGGCGGGCATTCTGATCGATCTTGTGGTGCGCACGGTGCGCTTTCGCAGGCAGTCGGCCTGGGACCGCATCCTGTATCTGGGCGCGGTGGTCAACATCGGCGCCTGCATTGTCACCAATGTGGTGGTGTTCCACCGCTATATCGTCCCCGCCTTTCTGTTTGGAACGGTGCTGACGATGAAATCGCTGGCACAACTGGTCCGGCATGTGGCCGCACACCGGCAGGGCGCGTGGGTGCGCCGCGCAGCGGGCATTGTGGCGGCCGTATCGCTGTGCGTCATCACGGTGTCGCGCGTGACGCGCATCGCCGCGCAGCCGAAGTGGGGCAGCGACGAGCAGGCCGTGATGCAGCAAATCCAGCAGCGCGGCTATGGCGACGGTTACGGGGACTTCTGGTGCGCTTCGGTCAACGCGTATATGACGGGGTTTGAGACGCGCGTGTACCCCATCCTGGCGCGGGACGGCGACCAGCTCGTGCCGTACCCCGAGCTGATGCACGAGAGCTGGTACCGCGAGCGGGACAAGCACTTTGTGATCACGCTGGACCCGGCGTCCGGAAGGGTGAGCAATTTTGTGAACGACGAGGTGCTGCTGCGCATTCTGGGCCAGCCCGACGAGAGCTTCACGCAGGGGTGCTATCGCGTGTATTATTGGGAGAAGGACATTTCCGATGCCATGGCCGGCATCGATGCATAGCGTGTGCAGGGGCATGCCGAAGGGGCGGCGTGCCCTTTTCGTATTTTGCAACGGGCGCGCAGCGTGCGGCGCAGTGTGGTAAAATAGAGAAATCAGAGTATGGATGTGCCAGTACATCGAGGGAGAGGAAGGCGGACACATGAGTGCCATCAGCGAGATTTTGAAAGATGTGAAATTGCCTCAAATGGTGCGCGTGCACCAGCAGTTTGACCAGAGCCGGGTGGAGGACGTGCCGGGCGAGGTGCGAAAGCAGCTTGCGCGCGAGGAGATCGCGCAGACCATTCGCCCCGGCATGCGCATCGCGATCACCTGCGGCAGCCGCGGGCTGGACAACCTCAAGGAGATCATCCGGACGATCGTGGAGGTCTGCAAGCAGCACGGGGCGGAGCCGTTTATCATTCCGGCCATGGGCAGCCATGGCGGTGCGACGGCGCAGGGGCAGCGGGAGATCTGCGAGTCGTTCGGCGTGACGGAGGCGTACTGTGGCTGCCCGCTCCGCGCGACGATGGAGGTCACGCAGATTGGGCAGACGCCCGAGGGGCATCCGGTGCTGATCGACCGGTATGCGGCCGAGGCGGACGGCATCATCGTGCTCAACCGCGTCAAACGGCATACGGCCTTTGACGGGCCGTATCAGAGCGGCATCATGAAGATGATGACCATCGGCCTGGGCAAGCAGGTCGGCGCGTCGGTGTGCCACCGGCGCGGCTACAGCCAGATGGCGCACCTGATTCCGCTGTTTGGCAACGCCATTTTGGCGCATGCCAACGTGCTCTTTGCCGTGGCGCTGATCGAGAACGCCTACGATCAGACGTGCAGGATCGCCGCGCTCACGCGCGAAGAGATTCCCCAAGAGGAGCCCAAACTGCTCGAAGAGGCCAAGGCGCGCATGGCGCGGCTGCTGCCCGGCTCGGCCGATGCGCTGATCATCGACTGGAGCGGCAAGAACATCAGCGGCGGGGG
>DXZF01000218.1 GCA_019415425.1 Bacillota bacterium
GTCCTCCAGCACCATGCGCACCATCTCCGCCGCGTGCTCGGCCGGGTACGTGTCGTCGCCGTCGATCATCAGGTAGCAGTCGGCGTCGATCTCGCGGAACATCGTGCGGATGACGTTCCCCTTGCCCTGGCGGCGCTCGTAGCGCACAATGGCGCCCGCGCGCCGGGCGATTGCATCCGTGCCGTCTTTGGAGTTGTTGTCGTATACGTAGATATCGGCATCCGGCAGCGCCGCCCTGTAATCGCGCACCACCTTTTCGATGGTCATGCTCTCGTTGTAACAGGGAATCAATACGGCCGTTTTCATGCGGCTTGTCCTCCATCCATGTAGATTGCCTTGCGTTTCATCACGTAGTTCCAGACCATGACGATGGCCGTGGCGACGATCTTCGCCACCATGTAGTTGAGGCCGATCAGCTCCACCATGCCGTACATCAGCGCCTGATTCAGCCCCAGCCCAACGACACTGGAGCCGATGAACAGCGTCATCGCCTTTGCGCCCTGCTTCTGCGCGCCCTCAAACACCCAGCACTTGCACAGGATGTAATTGACGACCACAGAGAGCGTAAAGCTCACGCCCGCCGCCCACAGGTAGTTCCATCCGCACCACTCTGTCAGCGCGATCATCACGCCGTAATCCACGGCAAAGCTCACGCCGCCATTGACGGCAAAGCGCACGATCTCTTTGAACCGATCCCGGTCCTTCATCTGTAAACGCGCTCCTTTGATCCATCTTGTCGGTATCCGTCCACTTTTCTCCGTCGGCGGATACCGTTGCATTTTACCATACTCTGCCCCGTCTTAAAAGCCAATTCCCCCATTGCACTGTAGAGCGATCATTGTTTGCAAAGATTGCTGCACGATGGCGCTGCGGCCCGCCACACCTGTGCTGTGCACGGTATCCTGCACAGCCCGACCCCTTTTCTCCAAGCGACGGCAGGGCTGAACCGCCCTTGTGCCCGGATGTTCCGGCCTCGCGCTCCGCTCCGTCCTTCCCGCTGGTCCAGCGTCCTGTAGGGTACGTACAATCCCCAGCGCTTTGGTGCGAACGTCAAAGCGTTACCGTGTGCGTGTCGCCCCTGCTGCACAACCTGTATATGGCGTGCACTTGCCCAGGTGACGCTTCCCTGCCATCGCGCCCTGTACCAGTTCAACCTTCTTGCCTTTGCACGCCCCGCACACGCAAAAAAAGAGGAGCCTTTCGGCTCCTCTCTTCCCTTTTGCCCTTATTCAATCACGCTCGTCACGACGCCTGCGCCCACCGTGCGCCCGCCTTCGCGGATTGCAAACCGCAATCCCTCTTCAATTGCGATCGGCGTGATCAGCTTGATCGTCATCTGGATGTTGTCACCCGGCATCACCATCTCCACGCCTTCCGGCAACTCAATCACACCCGTCACGTCCGTCGTACGGAAGTAGAACTGCGGACGGTAGCCGTTGAAAAACGGCGTGTGGCGGCCGCCCTCTTCCTTCTTCAGCACGTACACTTCGCCTTTAAAGTGCGTGTGCGGGTTGATCGTTCCCGGCTTCGCCAGCACCTGCCCGCGCTCGATCTCCGTGCGCTGCACGCCGCGCAGCAGCGCGCCGATGTTGTCGCCCGCAATCGCCTGATCCAACAGCTTGCGGAACATCTCTACGCCCGTCACCACCGTGCTCCGGCGCTCTTCCGTCAATCCGACGATCTCTACCGTATCCTGCACCTTCACCGTGCCGCGCTCCACGCGTCCCGTCGCCACCGTGCCACGGCCCGTGATCGAGAACACGTCTTCCACCGGCATCAGGAACGGCTTGTCGCTCTCGCGCTCCGGCGTCGGAATGTACTCGTCCACCGCGTCCATCAGCTCAAAGATCGACTTGCACCACGGATCCGTCGTCACGTCCGCGCCGCCCTGCGCCGCTTCCAGCGCCTTCAGCGCCGATCCGCGGATGATCGGAATGTCGTCCCCCGGGAACTCGTAGCTGCTCAACAGCTCGCGGATCTCCATCTCCACCAGCTCCAACAGCTCTTCGTCGTCCACCATGTCCACTTTGTTCATGTACACCACGATGTACGGCACGCCCACCTGACGCGCCAACAGAATGTGCTCACGCGTCTGCGGCATCGGGCCGTCCGCCGCCGACACCACCAGGATCGCACCGTCCATCTGCGCCGCGCCCGTGATCATGTTCTTCACGTAGTCCGCGTGTCCCGGGCAGTCCACGTGCGCATAGTGCCGCGTCGCCGTCTGATATTCCACGTGCGCCGTGTTGATCGTGATTCCACGCTCTTTCTCTTCCGGCGCCTTGTCGATTTCGTCGTACTTCGTCGCTTGTGCGTTGCCCTGCTTGGCCAACACCGACGTGATCGCCGCCGTCAACGTCGTCTTCCCATGGTCCACGTGTCCGATCGTTCCGATGTTCACGTGCGGTTTATTCCGTTCAAATTTCTCTTTCGCCATGGATACTTCCCTCCTGCTGGGTTTTGTTTTTTGGAGCGGGTGATGGGAATCGAACCCACGTAGCCGGCTTGGGAAGCCGGTGCTCTACCATTGAGCTACACCCGCGCGTAAACAACGATGGCTACGCTCCAAATATTCTAATGCACGCACCCTGTTTTGTCAACGCTTGCCAGCCTCACGGCAAAAATTCTTCCAGCTTATTTTTGATGCGCTGCAAAGCGTTGTCCACGCTCTTCTCGCTGCGGTGCAATTTCTGTGCGATCTCCTGATAGCTCATCCCCTTGAGATACATGGACAGCACCTCTTTTTCCAGCGGCGAGAGCAGCTGCAGCATGGCCTGGTGCATGCTGTCGTACTGCTGGCGTTGCATCAAGATGGCCTCCGGGTCGTTGGATTGCGTGGGCAAGAGCATCTGCTCGAGCGATCGCTCCGACTGATCAAACGTGCTCTGCAGCGATACCGCGCTGTTGAGCGGCGCGTGCTTGAGGCGCGTGGCGGCCTTGACGGCCGAGATGATCTGCCGCGTGATGCACAGTTCGGCAAAGGCGTAGAAATTGCCCCGGCCGGGCCGGTAATCGCGAATGGCCTTGAACAGGCCCAGCATGCCCTCCTGCACGATGTCCTCGCGGTCCGCGCCGATCAGAAAGTACGACGCCGCCTTGGCGCGCACCAGGTGCTTGTACTTTTTGAGCAAGTACTCCTCCGCCCCGCTGTCCTGCCG
>DXZF01000219.1 GCA_019415425.1 Bacillota bacterium
GCGTAGGAGAGCGCCGGGGTCGGCATCAGCGTACGGTACAGGTGTACCTGCACCCCGTTTGCCGCCAGCACACGCGCCGTCTCGCGCGCAAAGGTGCGCGATTTGATGCGGCTGTCGTGCGCAATGGCGACGCTGGGGGCAGCGGTCTGCTTGTTCAGGTAGTTGGCAAGCCCCTGACTGGCCTTGCGCACCGTGTAGATGTTGATGCGGTTGGTGCCCGCGCCCAACACGCCGCGCAGGCCGCCGGTGCCAAAACTCAAGTTGCGGTAGAAGCGCTCGGCAATCTCCTTTTCATCGCCGCGAATTGCCTGCAGCTCCTGGACCAGGTCCGCGTCCTCGGTGGCCTTTTCAAGCCATATTTCATACTGTTTTTGTTCTGTCATCTCGGATTGGGCAAAAAGCCCTTCCTCCCCTCGTCTCCAGGCGCGTGTCTTGCAAAAATGGCCTGGATATACTATGATATAGCAGCGTAAAAAAGATTATACAATACTCCGTTTTGCAATACAACTCGGGGATCGCCTTACCTGGCGGAGCAAAGGGGGAAACGGCGTTGTATCCGATGCTATGCACACCGGTTTTCAAGGATTACCTCTGGGGCGGCAACCGGCTCAAGACCGTGCTGCACAAGCAGTACCAGGCGCCCTATATGGCCGAGAGCTGGGAGCTCTCCTGCCATCCAGACGGCAGGAGCACGGTGGCAAACGGCGCGTTTGCAGGCCGTACGCTGCACGCGGTGCTGCAGGAGCACCCCGCATGGATGGGGCAAAGGGCGCAGGGGCACGCGCAACTGCCGCTCTTGATCAAGTTCATCGACGCGCAAAAGGATTTGTCCATCCAGGTGCACCCAAGCGCGCGCACGGCCGATCCGCAAAAGGGCGAGCAGGACAAGACGGAGATCTGGTACGTCCTCTCATGTGAGCCGGACGCTTTTTTGTACTATGGCTTCAACCGCGTGATCACGCCGGAGGAGCTCAAGGCCCGCGCACAGGACGGCAGCATTCTGGACGTGCTCAACCGCGTGCCGGTCAAGCCCGGCGACGTGTTTCACATCTGGGCGGGCACGATTCACGCCATCGGCAAGGGGATTTTGCTGGCGGAGATCCAGCAGAACTCCAACACCACATTCCGCGTGTACGACTTCAAGCGCAAGGACAAGGACGGCAAGCCGCGTCCTCTGCACATCGACGACGCTGCCCGCGCCGTCAACTACGAGATCACCGACGCCCGCAGCGCGCAACAACAGGCGCAGCAGCTGCCGGACGGAACGCTGGTTCAATCGGTGTTTCAAAGCGATGTATTCCAAACCGAACGCTACGTGATTGCGCACCGCCACGGCTTTACCTGTACGCCGCAGTCCTTTGAGGCGCTGTTGTGCATTGACGGGCAAGGGGCAATTGCATATAATGGCCAGGAATATGCCATCCATAAGGGCGAATGCTATTTTTTGCCGGCGAACCTGGGCGAATACGAAGTGCAGGGCGCCTGCGAAATTTTGCGTTCCATGCTATAACGCGATGCATCCACTTCCATTCTGAAGGAAAGCGAGCATTTGACAATGAAAGTCACAGCAGTCATCATGGCGGGCGGAAAGGGCGAACGCTTCTGGCCCAGAAGCCGGAGCAGCCTGCCCAAGCAGTTTCTCTCTCTGACCGAAGACGGCAAGACCATGATCCAGCATACCGTAGAGCGGCTTTTGCCGCTGGTGGAGATGCAGGACGTCTTTGTCGTGACCAATGAGCGGTACCGCGCGCTGGTACAGCAGCAGTTGCCAGAGGTGCCCACAGAGAATATCCTGTGCGAGCCCATGGCGCGCAACACCGCGCCGTGCGTGGCGTTTGCTGCGGGCGTGATCGCGCACAAATACGACGATGCGATCATGCTGGTATTGCCGTCGGATCACCTGATCAAGCTCAACGAGATGTACATCGACACGCTCGAAGAGGCCATCGACGTGGCCAAACAGGGCGACAACCTCGTCACGCTGGGCATTACGCCCGCGTACCCTGAGACCGGGTACGGATACATCAACTTTGGCGACAGCATCCGGCCCGGCGTGTACCGCGTCAACCGGTTTGTGGAAAAGCCCGACCTTGCCACGGCCAAGGAGTATCTGGCAAGCGGCCAGTACCTGTGGAACAGCGGCATGTTTGTTTGGAAAGTTTCGTCCATCCTGCACAATTTCCAGACCTTTTTGCCCGATATGTACGAGGGCGCGCAGAAGATTCGGGACGCCTTTGGCACCGAGCAGTACCAGCAGG
>DXZF01000022.1 GCA_019415425.1 Bacillota bacterium
TTATAAACCGGCATTTTTCGGTTGTCAACGGAAAAGAACGCCCGCTGATTTTGCAAGATCTGCGGCAGGCGCGCAAGGTACAGCGCAAGATCCTTGGGATTGGCCTTGCGCACGATCAGGCCGCCCTCCATGTACTTGCCCACTGCCCCCATGCCCAGCGCCATGACGTCCCGCAATTCGTCCATCATGGCGATGTTGTATATGCACGCGTTGCCGGGCCTGGCATATCCCACATTCTCCAGGTTGCCGGCCATGTACTTCTGCCTGTACATATAGTATGGCCGCAGGCCCAATTCGCCCGCCAGATCGCGCGCACGCTCCACCATGGCCGAGACGACTTCCCCCTCGCACAGCTGGTGCTGCATATCGCGCAGGCGGCTGCCGCGCTTGATGCACAGCGTATGGCACGTCAGCGAGCTGGGCGCAATCTGCCGCACTTTGTCGAGCGTGTGTGCAAACTCCCTTTCCCCTTCGCCGGGCAGTCCGGCAATGAGATCCATATTGATTTTCTCAAACCCGAGGCTGCGCGCCAGCGCTACGGTCTCCATCACCTGTTGCGCGGTGTGCGCCCGGCCAATGCGCCTGAGCGTCTCGTCCACCATGGTCTGTGGGTTGACGCACAGCCGCGTCACGCCCAAATCCCGCGCCAGGCGCAACTTGTCTGCATCGATGGTGTCAGGCCTGCCCGCCTCCAGTGTGAACTCCACCTGTTGCGGGAAATGTTGCCGCAGTGCGCTGAGCACGGTTTGAAACAGCGGAAACGGCAGGCTCGTCGGCGTGCCGCCCCCGACATAGATGGCGCACACCGGCACACCGCGGGCGGCAATCGTCTCTGCCGCGCACGCAATCTCCTGCACCAGCGCCGGGATATACGCCTCCATCTCCCCCTTTTTTGCAATGCGGCCGGGGAACGAACAGTAGCTGCAGCGCGTGACGCAAAACGGAATGCACACGTACAGGCACACGGCCTTTTCATCGATACCGCGCATGGCCTGCCGCTGCACCTGCAAGATGGTGCGCGCCGACTCCGCCTTGTGCGGCTCTACGCGATAGAGCTCGGTAAACAGCTCTTCCTGCCCGCTGCGCTGCAGCTCACGCAATAGTTTGGTGGGGCGCACGCCCGTCAGGCTTCCCCAGGGCTGCGTCTGCCCCGTCAGTGCGCACAGTGACAGATAGCATGCCAGTTTGGCCGCCCGTTTATCCAGCCGCTTGATTTCCAGCGCATCGGAGATGCCCGCGGGCGCGCCGGGCTGCGTATTTTCCGCGCTTTGCGCTCCACACTGCACGGTGACCCGGTGTGTGGTTGCACCGCCGGCACTGCGCTGCACCTGGTGCGACACGCACACGTCCGAAAGGCCGAAGAGGCGCACCTCTTCGGCCAAATCATTTTCAAAATGTGCGATCTCCGTCTGAATTTCCACCCGGCATGCACCTCCCGCTTTAAAACCGTTTGTGCGAGTCCAACAGCAACGTCACCGGCCCGTCGTTGACCAGGTGCACCTGCATATCGGTCTGAAAACGGCCGGTCTGCACGGTAAGCCCCAACGCGCGCAGGTTTTCGGCGCACTGTTCGTACATCGCGTTGGCCATTTCCGGCGCTGCGGCGTCGGTAAAGCCGGGCCGCCGTCCATGGCGTACATCGCCCAGGAGCGTGAACTGGGAGACCAGCAGCACCGCGCCGCCTATCTCCATGACGCTGCGGTTCATCTTGCCGTTTTCATCTGAAAAGATGCGCATATGGGCGATCTTCTGCACCGTATAGTTGAGATCGGCTTGCCCATCCCCCTGCTCTACGCCCAAAAGGACCATCAGGCCGCATCCGATTTCGCCCACATTCTGCCCTTCTACCTCTACGTGTGCGCATTGCACACGCTGAATGACAGCGCGCATGACCTCTCCCCCTTACATCGTCCCGCGGAATACCTCGATCACTTCCGGTACCTTGCGGAACTGCTGAATGATTTTTTCCAACTGGTTGATATCCTTGATGGCGACTTCAAAGTCGATGCCAAACGCCCCCCGGCGAATGACGCGACCCTGTACGCCAATGATCGAGACGTTCATATTGCTCAGGATGCGCGAGAGCTCCGCCATCATGCCCATCTTGTCGACGCACACGATGCGCACGCTGGCCCGGTATCCGTCCTGCTCGGCGCCCGCCCAGCTGACCTCGATCCAACGGCCCGCGTCGTCGCCGACCAAGTCCTTGAGGTTGGTACAGTCGGCGCGGTGCACGCTCACGCCGCGGCCGCGGGTGATAAAGCCCACGATCTCGTCGCCCGGCACGGGGTTGCAGCAGTGCGCCAGACGCACCAGCATGTTC
>DXZF01000220.1 GCA_019415425.1 Bacillota bacterium
CTCCAGCGTCATAAGGCCTTCCTTGATGAGCAGCGCATCTGTGGAATAGGCGTCCACCACGTCCACCTCGCCCGCCGCGATCGCCTGATAGCGCAGGTTGCTCTGCAGCGCGCTGACCTGTTTGAACTGGATGTTGTACTGCGACTGCATCTTGGGCAGGCAGTCTTCCAGGTGCACAAAGCTGGTGGTGCAGCCCAGCCGCATCTGGCCCGCAATGGCAAACAGGTCCGAGAGCGTCTGGAGGTTGTACTTCTGTGCAATCTCCGGTGTGACGGCCATGACATAGGTGTTGTTGAACCCAAGCGGCTGTGAGACCACGGCATTGTATTGCGCCAGCATGCCGTCCTTGACGGCCTGGTACACCGCTTCTACATCCGTCGAAGGCGCCTCGTGCAGGGCGTTGGAGAGCATGGTGCCGGTGTAGCTGACAAACATATCCACATCGCCGCTCTTGAGCGCCTCCAGCATGGTGGTGGTGCCGAGGTTGAAGCGGCGTTCCACTTTCAGGTCGGTGTTCTCTTCGATCAGCGCGGCGTACAGTTCGCCCAGCACAAACGTCTCGGTAAACGCGCCCCCGCCGACGGTCACGGTCTCCTGCTCTTCGCTGAGCAGCGCGGCCACGCGCGTGCCGATGGGCAGCAGCACCAGCGCACCGCACAGCACGCCGACCACGGCGCGGCGCAGAATCAGCTTGTTTTTGGGCAGATGGACGATTTTTTCGGGCGGCTTGATGCCCTCCGGCGTGAGCGTCTGCTCCACCTTGGCCAGCAGATAGTCCAACGCGAGCGCCAGCAATGCGGCCGGAATGGCGCCCAGCATGACCAGGCGCGCGTCGTTGCTGTTGAGCCCCAGGTTGATGAACCACCCCAGCCCGCCGGCGCCAGCAAAGGCGGCGATGGTCATCGTGCCCACCGAGGTGACCGCGGAAATGCGCACGCCGGCCATCAAAAACGGCGCCGCTATGGGCAGCCTGACCTGTATGAGCTGTTGCCATTTGGTCAACCCCAGGCCCTCGGCGGCCTCAATGGTGCGTGGGTCGATGCTCGTGATGCCGGTATAGGTGTTTTTGATGATGGGCAGCAGCGCATACACCACCACCATGATGATTGCGGGCGTGGTGCCGATGCCCACAAACGGCACCATAAACGCCAGCATGGCGACGCTGGGGATGGCCTGCATGATGTTCGCCACGCCCAGCACGACGCTGGCGAGGACCTTGTTCTTGGTGATGACAATCGCCAGCGGGATGCCGATCAGCAGCGCAATGAGCACCGCCATCATGGTCATGTCCAGGTGCTCGATAAACTGGGCGAGCAGTTCCCCCCGCCTTGCAACCAAAAGTTCCCAAAATCCACTCATATGATCACCCCGTTGTGCTCCGTGCGCTCGTCCTCACTGACATATTGCCTGCTCAATGTCGAGAGCAGGATGCTCTTGTTCAGGTAGCCCATCAGTTCGTTGGCATGCGAGACGACGGGAATGATGCCGGAGATGTTGTAGTCGATGGTGCTGATGATCTTCTGCACGCTGGTGTCCTCGTAGACGCTGACGTAGTCGTGCGTGATCACGTCCTCCAAATGCACATCGCGCAAGTGCGGCAAGATGCGCCGCAGATCCTTTGCCCAGATGATGCCGATCATCTTGTTGTGCTCATCCGTGACCAGCACGCTGTCCACGGCGTTGTGCTGCATCACCTCCATCGCCTGAATGACGGTGCGCTGGGTGGTGACGCGATACGGGCGCAGCTTCATGATGTCGCGCGCCTTGATAAATTCCGGGTTGCCCCACAGTTTGTTTTTGCCGACAAAGTTCTCCACGTAATCGTTGGCCGGGTTCTTGAGCACGTTTTCCGGCGTATCGCACTGCACGATGCGTCCATCCTGGATGACGCAGATGCGGTCCGCCAGCTTGATGGCCTCGTCCATATCGTGGGTGACGAACACGATGGTCTTGTGCAGCTTCTGCTGAAGCGAATAGATCTCGTCCTGCAAATCCGAGCGCGTGACCGGGTCCAGGGCGGAAAACGGTTCGTCCATCAAGATGATTCCGGGATCGTTGGCAAACGCGCGCGCCACGCCCACGCGCTGGCGTTGCCCGCCCGAAAGCTGGCTCGGGTACAGCTCGCGATACTCGTCGGGCGGCAGCTCCACCATCTCCAGCAGATCGTCCACGCGCTGTTCGTACGTTTCCCTTTTGACCCCCATGTCCTTGAGAATCAGCGCGATGTTCTGCGCAATGGTCAGATGCGGGAACAGGCCGCCATCCTGCACCACATAGCCGATCTGACGGCGCAGTTTGATGGTATCGCTCTTTTTGATGGAAACGCCGTCGATCAGGATATCGCCCTTGTCGATGCTGTTGAGTTTGTTGATCATCTTCAAAAGCGTCGTCTTGCCACAACCCGACGAACCGATCAATACGAAAAACTCGCCCGTCTGGATATCCAGGCTGACGTTTTTCAGCACCGGCTTGTCTTTGTAGGCTTTGTATACATTTTGAATTTGAATCGACATACAAGCCCTCCTTCACAACCATATATTTTTTATATATCAAATACTATCATATGAGCTTTTCAATAGTATGTCAAAAAACCCATAAAAATTGTGTTAAGTTTCAGCGTTATGTATAAAGATTTTATCAGGAGTGCTTGCTTCGCCCAAATGGATGCATGGTATGATGGAAAAACTGCAAAAATGGATTCCCGGCATCATTTCCCCGGTGATGAGCGCATGGGCTTGCGCCGTGATTTCGCAGCCTCGTCGTCTGCACACCGGCAGACCGTATGCGTTTGCAAGCGCCAAAAACGTGGATTTTTCGACAGCGTATGCTCTGCAAGGCGCCTATATGGCACACTTAGATGTATGCATGCACAGACGTTTCAACTGGGCAGGCAGCGTACGCCATTGCTTGCGCCAACGCACCAGTTATGATGGAGGCAGCGTGAAATCCACTGCAACAGAAGAATTGAATCGCTCGTGTTGATATGCTTTTCAACGTGAAATCGGAAATCATATATATAAAAGTGCAATGGACGTACAGCGCGGATAAAACGCATATCGCACACGCCGCCAACGGGCGGCGGTCCGGTGGGGCAGCTTCCCTCACTGGGGTTTGTAAGGCGTATCCGGCCGCTCTGCCAGACGCCGTAAAGCAAAGCGGCGGCGCCCACGCAGGGCGCCGCCGTATAAATGGATGCGAATGCCATTGGCCTGCAGATCAGTTCTTTTGGGCAGGGGTCGCACTCGTGTTGACGAGGTGTTCCAGATGCAGGCGCTTGACCGCGTCCTCGCGCATCTTGTATTTGAGGATTTTGCCCGCTGCATTCATCGGAAATTCCTCGACAAATTCGATGTACTTGGGCACCTTGTGGCGGGCGAGTTGCTTCATGGCAAACGCGCGCATCTCCTCGGCCGTTACATTCTCCCCCTCTTTCAAGATGATGCACGCCATCGCCTCTTCCCCGTACTTCTCGTCCGGGACGCCGATGACCTGCACATCCCTGACGGCGGGGTGCGTGTAGAAGAATTCCTCGATCTCCTTGGGGTACAGGTTTTCGCCACCGCGGATGATCATATCCTTCAGCCGGCCGGTGATGCGGTAGTTGCCCTGTTCATCGTAGCACGCCAGATCGCCCGAGTGCAGCCAGCCGTCCTCGTCGATGGTGTCGCGCGTTGCATCCGGCATCTTGTAGTAGCCCTTCATCTGGTTGTAGCCGCGCGAGCAGAACTCGCCGTTTACATTGGGGGGCACGATCTCGC
>DXZF01000221.1 GCA_019415425.1 Bacillota bacterium
CAGAATGCCGGCATGGCGCTCAAAATCGCCGATCGCGCCTACGTGCTGGATACCGGCCGCATCACGCTCACCGGCACCGGTGCGGAGCTGGCCGCAAGCCCGGAGGTCAAAAAGGCGTATCTGGGCGGTTGATTCGTCTGTATCCCTCACAATGCAAAAGCGGGCCGTTGGCCCGCTCTTTGTTTTCCCCGCTCGTGTCATCGGTTGTGACGCGCCGGTCACAGCTGCGTCTTGTGCGGCAGGCGGCGCCTGCTGTTTCCCAGCCGCTGCACGCTCTGGCCCAAAGTTAGTTTATGCTAACACAGGGGCATCACGTTGTGCCTGTTCCACTTACAGGAGTACCTCCTCTTCGCACTGCCCGCGCTCCACCTCGGGTGCAACGGGGGCAATCGTCTTGACGCCCAAAAAGAAGTACAGCAGGTGAAACACCCAGACCGCGCACAGAATGATCCGGCCCACCGGCACGCGGTGCATCATCCAGAAGCCGACGCCCATGGTCAGCGTCACGATGCCGACCACGCGCAGCTTGGTCCGCATCGTCATTCCCCTGCCCTTGACATAGCTTTCCAGGTTGTTGCGGTACAACTTGGTGTGCACAAACCACGTGTGCAGCCGTTCTGAGCTCTTGGCAAAGCAGAAGGCCGCCAGCAGCAGGAACGGAAAGGCCGGCAGCAACGGCACCACGGCCCCCACAGCGCCCAACCCGACGCCCACGCACCCCAACGCAATGTAAAAAGCCCGCTTCAGTTTCATCTGTTTCCCTCCAGTTTTCTCTTTTCGCGCCTGCTCTCCCACACGTGCCGCACCGCCGCAATGGGGTGATGCCACAGCATCCGTGGCCCGCAAAAGCGCATCACTTGGCGAATCTGGGCCCGCATATCCGGCCGATAGCAGTGCACCTTGCAGTTGGAGCAGAACGTCTTGGTCTGCATCCTGGGGCAGTGATCGCTGCGATCAAAGGCATAGCGCTGCAGCGCCTGGCACGCCGGGCAGAGCCCGTTTTTGCCGCCGTGTTGCTTGCGACAGTACAGCGCGATCATCTGCGCTACCATGCGCTTTTCGCGCTGCCGCTTTTGCTCTACCTTCGTCATCAGCACATCCTCCCGCCTTCCACGCGGCAGACCGTATCCGCAATGCGTACGGTGGAGGCACGGTGAGAGACCAGCACCACCGTCTTGTCCTGCTTTGCCTCGTGCAGCGAATTTAAGATCACCGCTTCGTTCAAGCTGTCCAGATTGCTGGTCGGCTCATCCAGCAGCATCAGCGGCGCATCGTGCAAAAACGCCCGCGCCAGGCCGATGCGCTGCCGCTCGCCGCCCGAGAGCGTGTCGCCCAGCTCGCCGACATTGGTCTCATAGCCGTGCGGCAGCCCCTCGATGAAGGCGTGGATGGACGCCTTTTGGCAGGCCTGCTCAATCTCCTGTTGGGTGGCGTCCAATTTGGCGATGCGCACGTTATTCGCAATGCTGTCGTGAAACAGGTGCGTATCCTGCGTGACAAAACTCTCCATGGCCCGCAGGTTGTCGGTATTGATGCGGGCAATGTCGGTCCGGGAGATCGTCACGCGGCCCTGGTCGACGTCCCAAAAGCGCATCAGCAATTTGAGCAGCGTGGACTTGCCGCTTCCGCTCTTGCCGACGATGCCCGTCACCTTGCCCTTTGGGATGGAGAGGCTCAAATCGCTCAGAATCGTCTGCGCCTCATACGCGAATGTGACGTGCTCGCAC
>DXZF01000222.1 GCA_019415425.1 Bacillota bacterium
GTCCAACTTCATTCTGCTATTGATGCGAGGGACGATTCTGTAGCGTGACCTGCGCGATGGAGAATAACATTAAGGTGAAAGGCCATGGGAGAGTGCCCATGGCCTTCTTTTTGTGCGCAGGTGCAGGCGACTTTGGCCGGGCGGGCTTTTGCGCACGGCGCGTACGTCGCTGGTGCAATCGAGGGGCACGGTGATCTTCCAACGGGAAAGGCGTGCGAAAGGCGCGAGGGAAAGGCTGCGCTGCTGTATGCAAAGTACTGCGCCCCGTTGGCATGCCATCCTGTGTAATATCCGTATGGATGCATCACGAATGCTATCCTGCCGTCACTTGTGTGCACACGTGGATTTGCTGCAAGCATGTGGCGAACGGCGCAGGGGCCGATGGGTTGGCACAGTGTCCGCTGCAAATGCAAAAAAGGACCGGCATCACAGAGGTGACGCCGGTCCGTATGGCTTTTATCAACACGCAATGCTCTGGCAAGCAGTGGTGGCAGACGCCGAAAACGATGGGAGGATGCGCGCAAGATGGCGCCTGGCCCCATCCGGCAACATGCGCCGACCAGAGCAGAGCGAGAGCAGCTCGATCAGAAAGATTCCTGCTCGCCACCCAGCATGGCATAGATGCGTTCCAAATCCTGCTGGGAAAAGTACTCGATGGTAATGCGGCCGCGGGAGAGGCTGCCCGTGAGCGCCACCTTGGTGCCCAGCGCGCGGCGCAGCGTCGCCTCGGCAGAGGCCAAGTGCACATCGCGCACGGGTGTAGCCGATGCCTGTTCCCGCTCCGACTTCAAGGCCTGCGCCATTCGTTCGGCCTGACGCACGCTCAGCCCCTTTTCGACGATCTGCTGTGCAAACGCCTCCTGCTGTGCGGATGGCGCCATCAGGACGGCGCGCGCATGCCCGCTGGACAGCTGCCCGTCACGCACCAACTGCAATGCGCCGGCCGGAAGCGACAGCAGCCGCAGGGCGTTGGCCACGGTCGAGCGGGACTTGCCTACGCGCTGCGAAACGGCCTCCTGCGTGAAACCGTATGTTTGCATGAGCGTCTGGATGGCCTCTGCCTCTTCCACGGGGTTGAGGTCTGTGCGCTGCAGATTTTCGATCAGCGCCGCCTCCATCAACTGCTGCTCATCCATCTGGCGCACGATGACGGGCACCTGCACCAGCCCCGCCTTGCGCGCCGCACGCCAACGGCGCTCGCCTGCGACGATGGTATAGCGCCCGCCCTGACCGCGCGTGACGAGGATGGGCTGCAGAATTCCGTGCAGGCGAATGCTGTCGCTCAACTCCTGCAGCGATTGCTCGTCGAAAGCCTGCCGCGGCTGAAACGGATTGGGATCCAACCTGTGCAACGCCACTTCCTGTACGCGCTCCCCTTCCGGTTGTTGTAGAATGGTTTTTTCGGCAATCGTCTGGTTGGCGCCCTCTCCCAGCAGGGCCTCCAGCCCCTTGCCCAAGCGACGGTTTGTCGGGTTCATGCTTTCACCTCTTCGTTGGATTGGATGACCTCCTGCGCCAGTTGCATATATGCCCGCGCGCCGGAGCACGAGGGGTCATACATGATGATGGGCAGCCCAAAGCTGGGGGCTTCCCCCAAGCGGACGTTGCGCGGGATCATGGTTTCGTACACCTTGTTGTCAAAGTATTTTTTGACCTCGGCCACCACCTGCTGCGAGAGATTGGTGCGCGGATCGTACATCGTCAGCACTACGCCCTCCATGGAAAGCGTGGGGTTGAGGCGTTTGGAGACGATGCCCACGGTGCTGACCAGTTGGCTCAGCCCCTCCAGCGCGAAGAATTCACACTGAATGGGGACGAGAATCTTATCCGCAGCGGTCAAGGCATTGAGTGTCAATAGCCCCAACGACGGCGGGCAATCGATGAGAATGAAATCGTACTGTGCGCGCAGCGGATCCAGCACCCCTTTGAGGATGTGTTCGCGCGCAATCATGCCCGTCAGCTCGATTTCCGCTCCCACGAGTTGAATGTTGCTGGGCAGCAGATCCAGCCCCTGTACTTTGGTGGGGCGAATGGCGTCCTCGGCGGGCTCGCTGTCGATCAGCACTTCGTAGACTGAAACCCCGACTTCGTCTTTTTCAAAGCCCAATCCGCTGGTGGTATTGCCCTGCGGGTCAATATCGACGGTTAAAACGCGCTTGCCCAGCCGCGCCAGGCATGCACTGAGGTTGATATTGGTCGTTGTCTTTCCCACGCCGCCCTTTTGGTTGGCAATGGCGATGATCTTTCCCAAGGGGCACCTCCCACTGTTTGAACACGTTACCATCCTATTATAGCGACCATGGGTAGGGATTGTAAACCCGGAAGTACGATGTTTCACGTGAAACATCGGCGACGGCCCAACGCACAGCGGGGAGATGTTTCACGTGAAACATCTCCCCGCTTACAATGAGATGGAAGGAAGAGGCGAATGGCGATGCCAGGCGCCAATATGGCGCAAGCCCTTAGGCCTGCGCGTGCGCCCGGTGTTTGGGGATGGTGACGGTTACCTGGAAGCAATCGGTCTGGTCCTCCACCTGGCACTTGGCCGAGAGCCCGGAGGTGGACACCTGCTCCACCAACTTGCGGATGCCGTTGATCAACAGGCGGCCGTCGCGGATTACGCCGGAAACGCGCTTGCGCGGCGTCGGCTCGGAATCGGCGTACAGCTTGTCCAACGTGCGCTCCACCAGGTCCTCTGTAGCCTTGACCGAGAGGCCGTCCCGACGGATGATTTCAATCAGCTCCAGCTGCATCTTGGCTTCGGGAATGCGCAACAGCGTGCGCGCATGGCGCTCACTCAACCGGCCGGCCAGAATGGCGTTTTTGACCTGCGGCGCCATCTTGAGAATGCGCAGCTTGTTGGCCACGGTGCTCTGGTTCTTGCCGATGCGCCGTGCAAGGTCCTCCTGCGTGATGCCGTGCTCCTTGAGCAGATTCCGAAACGCTTCCGCTTCGTCAAAGAAGTGGAGGTTCTCGCGCTGCAGATTTTCAATCAGCGCCATCACAGCGCTGTCCTGCTCACCTGCGCACTGCACCAGCGCATCGATATACGCCAGGCCGGCGCGCTTGGTGGCACGCAGGCGGCGTTCTCCTGCGATCAGCTCGTACTGCGTGGGGCCCAACTTGCGCACGACAATGGGTTGCATGAGGCCATAGCGGCGAATGGACCGTGCCAGCTCATCGATACTCGCCTCGGAAAACGAACGGCGTGGCTGATAGGGATTGGGGCGAATCCACTGCACCGGGATGGATTCTACCATACGCGTTTGATCATGCATTGCCGAAGAGGTCTTGTTTGCCAGCATCACAAATTTCACTCCTTGATTTGTAGATGTTTAACCATTCGATATGTATTTTGCACTTTCCTGCCCATACGCAAAACAAGTCAAACATCGACAAAAGATGTATGAATACGCAAAAAGATTCGACATCCCGGTCGAGTGTGTATACGACCCATGCCCGGGAAACGCGACAAAGCACGGCGCGTTTCTACCCATTGAGGCACAAAAGGGCAACCAAGACGGGCTGTGCGGCATTGCCCGGCCAATGAGAACGCCGTTGTGCTGTCAAGCGATGGTTGGAAAACGTCGAAGGGGAAATGCCGGGAAATCGACGCGGCCAAACAGCATCGGGCAAAAGGCGACCGGATGTGCAAACCGGCCATTTGCATAAAAAAAGATGGCCGCATTTGCATCGGCCATCTGATGAAACGAATCTATACGAGCGGTTGGCGCTGGGGCAGCCCCGCCTTGCGTGGATACTTTGTGGGTGTGTGCATGCATTTGACGGCATGAATCAACACGTGCTGTCGCCCCGGCACAAGCGCATCGTGGAGGCTGGGCGGCTCTGCGCCCAGCACGCGGTATGCCCGCTGTGCCTGCAGCGCCTCCTCCCGGCCCTGCGGCCCCTTATACGCGACCATCTGCCCACCCAGACGCAGCAAGGGCAAACAGTACTCACACAGCACGGGCAGGCCTGCGACCGCCCGTGCCAGCGCCATATCGTACTGCTCCCGGTGCACCTTTTGCCGGCCGGCATCTTCGGCGCGCAGGTGCAGGGCCCGCACGTTGCGCAGGCCCAGCTGTTCTGCGGTACGCGAGAGGAAGTCCACGCGCTTGCGCAGGGCATCCATCAACGTAAAGGAGGCTTCGGGCCGCAAAATGGCCAGCACCAAGCCCGGGAACCCCGCGCCCGCCCCCACATCCACACAGCGCATGCCCGGCTGCAGCCACGGTTGGCGCAAGAGCGATGCGCTGTCCAAAAAGTGCAGCGGAACCGCCTCGTCGGGGTCGGTAATCGCGGTCAGGTTCATGGTGGCGTTGGCCTGCAGCAACAGCGAAAAGTAGGCCTCCAATTGCGCAAGCGCCTGCGGGGTGTAGGCGATCTGCATGCTGTCAAGGCCTGCGCGCAAAGCGTCGATCATGGCGTCCCCTCCCGTTCCTGCCGCGTCAAAAAGATGGAGAGGATGGCGATGTCCGCAGGCGATACGCCGCTAATCCGCGAAGCCTGCCCCAAATTGGCGGGCCGCTGCTGCGCGAGCTTCTGCCGTGCTTCGATGCGCAACCCCTTCAGCGCGGCATAATCAAAGTCGGGCGGCAATGGGCGCGTTTCCATCTTCATCTGCCTGTCCACTTCCCGCTGCTGGCGGGCGATGTAGCCCTCGTACTTGAGCGCGATCTCGGCCTGCTGGCGAACGTCGTCTTCCCACGAAGCGATGGTGTCGTCGGCCTGCGCCATCTGCGCCGCAGTGACGCCGGGGCGCGTGAGCACGCGGGAGAGCGGCTGCCCGGCGACCTCGTCGTAGCACAGGTGCAACGCCTGCGCCGTCTGCGCACAGATGCGCGTCTGTTGCAGGTAGGCAATCGCAGCGTCTACGCGCTGCCTGCGCGCGCACATGCGGTCATACCGCTCCCGCGTGGCCAGGCCAACCTGACACCCCGCCTCGGTCAACCGGAAATCCGCATTGTCCTGCCGCAGCAGCAGCCGGTATTCGGCGCGTGCCGTCATCATGCGGTACGGTTCCGGCGTGCCCTTGGTGACCAGATCGTCGATCAGCACGCCGGTATACGCCTGCATGCGCGTGAGGATGAGCGGGGGTTCCTGCCGCACGTATCGCGCAGCGTTGATGCCGGCCAGCAGGCCCTGCGCGGCTGCCTCCTCATAGCCGCTGGAGCCCACGACCTGCCCGGCAAAGAACAGGCCCCCAATTTTGCGGTGCATCAGCGAGAGGGACAGGCAGCGCCCGTCGATGCAGTCGTATTCAATGGCATACCCCGGACGCACGATGCGCGCCTGTTCCAACCCGGCAATGGTGTGCAACGCCTGCATTTGCACGTCCAGCGGCATGGAGGTGGAAAAGCCCTGCAGGTACATCTCATCGGTATACAGCCCCTCCGGCTCAATGAACAGCTGATGCCGCGGCTTGTCGGCAAAGCGCACGACCTTGTCCTCGATGCTGGGGCAGTAGCGCGCGCCGGTTCCCTCGATCACGCCTGAGAACATGGGGCTGCGGTGGAGGTTGGCGCGCAGGATTTCGTGCGTCTGCTGCGAGGTATACGTCAGATAGCATGGCTGCTGTACGAAACCGTCAAAGTGAGAGGGGTCCGTCATGAAGGAAAAAGGCGTCATGGGCGTATCGCCCCGCTGCACGTCCATGCTGGAAAAGTCGATACTCTTGCGGTCTACGCGTGGCGGCGTGCCGGTCTTGAAGCGGCGCATGGGGATGCCCATGGATTGCAGCGCAGCCCCCAACTGCTCGCTGCGCAGCAGACCGGAGGGCCCGGTCTGCGCCTCGAAGGCGCCGGTGATGATGCGGCTGTTCAGATACACGCCGCTGGCCACCACCACGCATGGCGCATCATAGCACAGGCCATAGGCGCTCTCCACGCCGCACACGCGATCCCCCTGCGTGCGGATGCGCGCGACCTCTGCCTGAATCAGTTCCAAATGGGGTTGCGACTCCAGCAACCGGCGCATGGCATTGCCGTACGCCTGTTTATCCACCTGCGCGCGGAGCGAATGCACGGCAGGTCCCTTGCGGGTGTTGAGCATGTGCACCTGCAACAGCGTCTGGTCCGTCGTCAACCCCATCTGGCCGCCCAGCGCATCGATTTCACGCACCAGATGCCCCTTGCTGGTGCCGCCGATGGCGGGATTGCAGGCCAGATAGGCCACGCTGTCCAAATGCAATGCAAAGCACAGCGTAGACAGGCCCATGCGCGCACAGGCCAGCGCCGCCTCGCATCCGGCGTGCCCCGCTCCCACCACAATCACATCATAGGTTGGATTCAATGGCGTTTCCTCCTATTTTCCAACGCAAAATTGGGCAAAGATGCGCGCAATCACGTCGTCATCCAACGTCTGCCCCGTAATCTCACCCAGCGCCCGCAACGCCTCGCGCGCATCCGACGCCGCAATGTCGGCCGGAATGCCGTCCGCATACGCCTGCAGGGAAGCGTGCAGCAATGTGCAGGCACGGGACAGCACCTCGGCGTGGCGCGCATTGGTGATACACTCCTGGTGCTGTTCGCCCACGCCTGCGGCTGCAAGCACCGCGCGCAACAGCGCCTGCACCCCCTCGCCGGTGTTGGCACAGCAGCGGTGTACGCCCAGCGCCTGTGGGCATTGTGCGGCAACCGCTTCGGCCGTCAAGTGCGCGGGCAAATCCGATTTGTTCAGCGCAATCACCACCGGCACGCCGGACAGCTGTGCGCACGCCAGCGCATCGTCCTGCTGCAGTGGCATGGACGCGTCCACGACCCAGATCGCCACGTCTGCCTGTGCGATCTGCCGCTGCCCCAACGCCATGCCGCGCGACTCCACGCCCTGCGCCTCAGCGCGCATCCCGGCGGTATCGAACAGGCGCAACGTTACCCCGTCCAGCGCGATGGCGTGCTCCACCACGTCGCGCGTCGTGCCGGCCTCCTGCGCGACCAGTGCCCGTTCAAACCCCGCTGCGGCGTTGAGCAGCGAGCTCTTGCCCACGTTGGGGCGGCCGACGATGGCACAGCGCACCCCTTCCTGCAGCAGACGGCCGCTGCGATAGCTCTCGCGCAGCGACGCTGCGCGCACATACACCGCCTGCAACTGCGCAAAGCCCTCTGCGTTGGCCTCTTCCTCCCAATCGTCCTCGGGGAAATCCACGCCGGCTTCGATGCAGGCCAATGCGTGCGTAAGGTCATCGATGAGCGCGTGAACGGCGGAGGAAACGCTGCCCTGCAGCTGCAACAGCGAACTGTGCGCGGCCCGCTGGCTCTCTGCGCCGATCAACTCCATCACGGCCTCGGCCTGCGAGAGGTCGATGCGGCCGTTCTCAAAGGCGCGGCGCGTAAATTCGCCGGGTTGTGCCGGGCGCAGGCCCAGCGGCAATTCACACAGCAGCTGCAACACGTCGTGCACGACGGCGAGGGAACCGTGCAATTGCAGCTCCACCACATCTTCGCGCGTATAGGTGTGTGGGGCCGGCATATACACGGCCATGGCCTCGTCGAGCATCGCGCCATCCTGATTGCGGATATGGCCATAGTGCAACATGCGCGGGCGGATGGAAGCTTTTGTATCAAAGACCGCCTCCAACACGGCGCGCGCCATGGGGCCGCTGATGCGAATGACGGCGATTCCCCCGCGCCCCTGCGGCGTGGCCAGCGCAAAAATGGTCTGTTCCAAACTTCTTCCCTCCATACCAAAAGAGCCCGGCAGCACCGGGCTCTTGATCGCAAGCTTATTTGAGCGTGATGACCACATGGCGGTGCGGCTCTTCCCCTTCGCTGTGCGTGGTCACGTACGGGCTGCTCTGCAACGTGGCGTGCAGCACGCGGCGCTCATAGGGGTTCATGGGCTCCAGCGCCATGGGTTTCCCGCTGCGGCGCACGTCCTCCGCCATGCGCTTGGCCAAACGCGTCAGCGTCTCTTCGCGCTTGATACGGTAGTTTTCGGTGTCCACGACGATGCGCTTGTACGGCCCGTCCTCGCGGTTGGCCACCAGGCTGGTCAGGTATTGCAGGGCGTTGAGCGTCTCGCCCCTGCGGCCGATCAACACGCCCATGGAGGGACCCGAAACGCGCATGTACAGACATTGCCCGTCGTTAAAGCAGTCCACTTTGGCGGTTTCAAGGCCCATTTTCTGCAGCAGTCCGCGCAAAAATTCGGCCTCTTTCCCGCCCTCACACGGTTCGCCCCAATCGCGCTGCGGCACGCGTGCTGCGCCTTTGCCGCCACGGGCGTTGCGCGGCCCGCGCTCGCGTGAACGCTGCTGGGAACGCTCCTGCCCTTCGCGCGGCGGGCGCGGGCTCTTGCGGCGCTCTGCAGCGCGGCGTTCCTTTTCCTGGCGCTCGCGCTCTGCCTCTTCGGCCTGCTGGGCCAGCGCGCGCTCAATTTCCTGCTGATCGCGCTCGGTCAGGCGGATCAAGCACTGCTTGGTGCCCATGCCCAGAAAGCGCCTGCCACCCTCTTGCAGAATTTCAATATCGACTTCGTCGATGGAGAGGCCCATCTGGTCCAGGCCTTTGAAAATGGCCTCATCGACTGTCTTTGCCTGTACTTCAATTGATCTCAAGGAACCGTCCTCCTATTTTGCCTTCAGGGCCTTTTGATTCTCTTTGGCCAGCTCTTTCCTTGCAATCCAGTCCAAAAGCGGGACCTGCGCGATGCTGAACAGGTTGGATACCAACCAGTAAATCGCAAAGCATACGCCCGTGGTCGACGTCCACCAGATACTGAAGATGGGCATGATGTACTGCATACCGCCCATGCCGTTGGCCTGGCCGGGGTTGGTGCGCTCGGCCTGCTTTTTCTGCATGTGCGAGACGAAGAAGCTGGACACACCGGCCAGGATGGGGAAGATGAAATAGCCGTTGCTCAGGCCGGCATACCGCGCCAGCACCGGCGCGATGGCCGTGGTGTAGTTGGAGCTGACGGCCGCCGTCACCGTCTCAGCGGGGATGGTGGCCAGCGAGCTGTTGACCATGCCGGCAAAGAACGTGCCGGCCGGCAACTTGGCCGAAGCGAGCGCCAGCTGGTTGATCTGCGCGTTGGTCAAAGTGGCCTGTGCCTGGGCGATGATGTCCGCCGGCAGCTTGCTCACAGACTGCGAGAGTATGGTGGCAAATTCGCTGGGCGAGGGCATAATGGAAGCCGTACCGGTATCCGGCCGCCACAGGTTGTGCACCCACAGCGCAGTGGGCGGCAGCAGATCTTGCCCGCTGGCCAGGCCCGCGACCAGTTTGACGGTCTCGGTGTTGGACAGGATGGAGATCGCGCCGAACATGGCAAACAGCACCGGCAACTGCAGCAGCAACGGCAGACAGCCGCTGGACATCTTCACGCCGGACTTCTTGTAGTATTCCTGCACTTTCTGCTGTGCCAGACGCGGATCGTTTTTGTACCGCCTCTGGATCTCCTGCACCTTGGCCGAGAGCGCGGTCTGCTTGGCCATCGCCTTGCGCTGCTTGAGGTCCAACGGCAGCAGCAACAGCTTGATCGCCAGGGTGAAGAGGATCACGGAGACCAGATAGCTGCCCGTAAGCGAGTAGAACCAGCCGATGACCGTGACGAAAAAGCGCGAAATAAAGTTGTCATTGAGCCAACTCATCGGATTACCTCCCAGTGGGTTTCCCTCTTTGAGGGACGGGATCATAGCCGCCTTTGGCAAACGGGTTGCAGCGCAACACGCGCCAGATGGCAAGGCCCAATCCCCGGACGACTCCCCATTGCGAGATGGCTTCCATGGCGTACTCGGAGCAGGTCGGCGTGTAGATACACGCGTCCGGCAAAAGGGGAGAGATGAAACGTTTATACCCGCGTATGAGCGCGATCAGCAGCTTTTTCATGATCCATCGCCTTCAAACAGCCGCCCTTGGTCAAAAGTGCGCGCATGCTTCTTTGCACCTGCACAAAGGTGCATCGCGCAAGGCTGGCCCGTCCCACAAAAATCAGGTTGAAACCGTCCCTGACTTCGGGCGCGATCAAGCGATAACTCTCGCGCAAAAGACGGCGGGCACGGTTGCGCACGACGCTGTTGCCCACTTTCTTGCCCACCGAAAAACCGACGCGCGTTTTGCCCCGGCTGCGCGCAACGATGAGCACCATCCGCCCGTCGGCGCAGCTGCGTCCCCGGCGGTAGGTGGATTGAAAGTGCGCGCGCTTGGTCAGGCGCTTGGACTTATCGAACGCATACTGCTTCATGATGGAAAAAAAGCCGCAGGCGCGGCTTTAAGCAGAAAGCACCTTGCGGCCCTTACGGCGCCTGCGCGCAATCACTTTTGCGCCGGTATGGGATTTCATGCGGGAGCGGAACCCGTGGACTTTTTTACGCTGACGGCGTTTGGGCTGATACGTTTGTAACATGTTTGAGCACTCCTTTAAAAAACCGCGGAAAAACCGCTGTGAATGACGAATTTAGCAGCGCGCTGCGCGCGCCTCAAATGAACGTTTACACCATGCGTCATGGCAAGGCCTTGTTATTATAATAGATGAAGGGCCGCCTGTCAATCCAAACCCTTGTCCGCAGATAAAAAATCCACATCTGCAGGCCTTTTTCCGGCCGATATGCGCCAGTGGGCCGCTGCAAATTGCACAAATGTTGCGAAAAGATTGCGCGATGATTATAATAAAGACGCCAAGTGCCCCGTCTGTACGGGGCCTTGTACGGGAAGGGAGCGATCCGCATGGAGGAGATGCTGGTCATCAACGGAGGCCACCCGCTTCGGGGCGAGGTGAGCCCCAGCGGCGCGAAGAATGCAGCGGTGGCCATCTTGCCGGCTGCGCTTCTGTGCGATGAACCCACCACGGTGGAAAACCTGCCGGATATCCGGGACGTGCACGTGCTGTCGGGCATTTTACAGAAGATGGGCGCCAAGGTGGACTACCAGGGCGACCGCATGACGATCGATCCGCGCGGCGTCACATCCCGCGAGGCGACGGATGACCTCATCCGCCAGATGCGCGCCTCCTATTATCTGCTCGGCGCCATGCTGGGCAAGTTTGGGGAGGCCACCATTGCCCTGCCCGGCGGTTGTGTGATCGGGCAGCGTCCCATCGACCAGCACCTAAAGGGAATGGAGGCGTTGGGCGCAGAGATTGCGTTGGAGCACGGTTACGTCATCGCCAGAACGCCGGACGGCGTGCTGCACGGCAGCGAAATCTATCTGGATGTCGTCTCGGTCGGCGCCACGGCCAACCTCATGATGGCCGCGGTGCGCGCCAAGGGGCGCACGATCATCGTCAACGCCGCCAAGGAGCCGCACATCGTGGACCTGGCCAATTTTCTCAATTCCATGGGCGCCAATATCAAGGGAGCGGGCACCGATGTGATCCGCATCATGGGCGTAGAGCGCCTGCACGGCACCACCTATGCCGTGATCCCGGACCAGATCGAGACGGGCACGTTTATGGTGGCTGCCGCTGCGACGGGTGGCGACGTGCTGATCAAAAACGTCATTCCCATGCACATGGAGAGCATTTCCGCCAAACTGATGGAGATGGGTGTGGAGATCATCGAGGGGGACGATACCATTCGCGTACGCTGTAAGGGGCGCCCGCGGCCCAGTACCGTCAAGACCATGCCGTACCCCGGATTTCCCACCGACCTGCAGCAGCCCATCACCGCCATTCTGTGCGTGGCAAACGGCACCAGTATGGTGGAGGAAAATATCTTTGAAGACCGCTTTAAACACCTGGGACAGCTCACGCGCATGGGCGCCAAGCATCGCGTGAGCGGGCGGGTGGCCATCATTGAGGGCGTCGAGTCGCTCACCGGCGCGGACGTAGTGGCCAGCGACTTGCGCGCCGGCGCGTGCCTGGTCATTGCAGGGCTGATGGCACAGGGGCAGACGCGCGTGACGGGGTTGATTCACATCGACCGCGGGTACGATCACCTGGCCGACAAGCTGCGCAGCCTGGGCGCGGACATCACGCGCGTACCGGTATCGTGAAAGCAATGAAAAAAGAGGCGGTTCCGCCTCTTTTTTGTTTGGGAATCAAAACTGCACTACGGCGTAGCGGAGGGGGGCTGTGTCGGACTCACCTCGTCGGGCAGGCGTGGAACAAAATACGCGTCGTCAGGCGGGATATCGTTGCCGTGAAAGCGATCGCACAGCGATTCGAATTGCGGATTTTCCCACACCGACCCATCCGCAAACGTGACGGATTTAAAGAACGGTGCAAACAGGCCGATGCGCTGCATCTGCGTCGTGGTATACGGCACCGCGATGTAACTCTTATCGTCCAGCTGGCCGGGTTGCAGCGCAAACGTGAACTCCACCAGCGCTCCATATGCGCCGTTGGGATATTTCACCGGCTTTCCGGCCGGCGTGTACACGTAC
>DXZF01000223.1 GCA_019415425.1 Bacillota bacterium
CGGTACGTGGGCCGCGGCATGCTGTTTTTGGACCTGATTCAGGAGGGCAACCTGGGCCTGATCAAGGCGGTCGAGAAGTTCGACTACAAAAAGGGCTACAAGTTCTCCACCTACGCCACGTGGTGGATTCGGCAGGCCATCACCCGCGCCATCGCGGACCAGGCCCGCACCATCCGCATTCCGGTGCACATGGTGGAGACCATCAACAAGCTCATCCGCGTCACGCGCCAGCTGCTGCAGGAGTACGGGCGCGATCCGCAGCCCGATGAGATCGCCGCAGAGATGGGCATCTCGGAGGACAAGGTGCGCGAGATCATGAAGATCGCGCAGGAGCCCGTCTCGCTGGAGACGCCGATCGGCGAGGAGGAGGACAGCCACCTGGGCGACTTCATCCCCGACGACGACGCGCCGGCGCCCGAGGAATCCGCCGCGTTTACGCTGCTCAAAGAGCAGCTGATGGAGGTGCTGGACACCCTCACCCCGCGCGAGGAAAAGGTGCTGCGCCTGCGCTTTGGGCTGGACGACGGCCGCGCCCGCACGCTCGAAGAGGTGGGCAAGGAGTTCAACGTCACGCGCGAGCGCATCCGCCAGATCGAAGCCAAGGCGCTGCGCAAACTGCGCCACCCGTCGCGCAGCAAGAAGCTGCGCGACTTCCTGGAGTAGGCCGGCGTGGCGGTCAGCCTGCGCGTGCGGGCGCTGGCAGAGATGCTGCCCGCATGCCAAACCATTGCCGACATCGGGTGCGACCACGGCTATGCCGGGCTGTACCTGCTGCAGCAGCACAAGTGCCAGCGGGTGCTCGCGTGCGATATCAGCGAGCCGTCGCTGCAAAAGGCGCGATCGCTGTACGCCGCCTCTGGCCTGCAGGCGCGCGTGCGCACCTACTGTTGCGATGGGCTGCAGTGCGCGCAGGGCGCACAGGCGGCGCTGATCGCGGGCATGGGCGGGCAGACGATCTGCCACATCCTGCGCTGCGAAGTGCAGCGCGCCAGGCAGATGCAGTGCCTGGTGTTGCAGCCCAGCACCGGCGCCCCGGCGCTGCGCGCGTTTCTGGCCGAACAGGGGTTTGCCGTGCTGCACGAGCGCATCCTCTACGACATGGGCCGCTACTATGTGGCCATGGCGGTGCGCGCCGGCGCGCCGTACGCGCTCACGCCGCTGCAGCGCGAACTGGGCGTGCTGCTCACAGACGCGCCGGACGAGACGGCGCTTAACTATGTGCGCTGGCGGCTTTCGGTGCTGGATCGGGCGCTGCGCACGCCCGCAAAGGGCGCGCGCGGGCAGCAGAACCAGCGCGCGCAGCAGTGCACGCGCGCGGCCCTGGCGCAGTGGCTGCACACATGGGAGGGACAGGTATGACGCTATCCGAACTCAACGCCCTCATCGAACAGATGGCGCCCAGCGCGCTGTGCGCCTCGTTTGACAACAGCGGGCTGCAGGTGGGCGACCTTGCCCAGGAAATCACGCGCATTCTGCTGTGCGTGGATTGCACCGAGGCCGTGGTGGACGAGGCGATCGCGGGCGGGTTTGACTGCATCCTCTCGCACCACCCGTGGATTTTCCCATCGGTTTCGCAGCTGTGCGAGCAGCAGCCGCACCAGCGCGTGCTGCGCAAGCTGATCAGGCACGGCATCGCGCTCATTGCCGCGCACACCAATCTGGACGCGGCGCCGGGCGGCGTGTGCGAGACGCTGGGGCAGGCGATGGGCCTTTTGGACATGCAGCCGGTGCAGGCGGAGGACGGCGGGGATTTTGGCCGCATCGGGGCCATTGCGCCGTGCACGCTCAGGGAGCTGGCGCAGCGGGCCAAGCGCGTGCTGGACGCCACCTGCGTGCGCGTCGCCGGCGATTTGGACGCGCGCATCGCGCGCCTGTGCGTGGCCAGCGGCAGCGGCACAAGCTGCATGGAGGACGCGCTGCAAAAGGGCGCGCAGTGCATCGTCACGGGCGATGTGCGATACCACACCGCGCTCTCGTACGCTGCGCGCGGGCTGTGCATCATCGACGCCGGCCACTACGATACCGAGAAAATCGTCCTACCCGTCTGGCAAAGCCGTTTACAAACCCGCTTTCATGCGCTACAATATTCTGTGGACTTATGCGTGGCGTCTTCTGGGGCGGACGTGTTTGTGCAGATAGGTTGAACAAGGGCCTTTCAGGCTCTTGCTTTTTTACGAAAAAGGGTGAGAGAGATATGATCGAACTGGAACCGTTGTGGACGTACCAGAAAGCGGATATGGCGTTGAGCCGTTTTGAAAATGGATTGAAGAAATCGCCCGTGCGCAACAAGCTGTTGTCGGTGCGCAACGGCATGGTGGAGCAGCAGAACCGCGCCAAGAAGTGGGAGGCGGACCTGCGCGCCGCGCACGAGGACTGCGCGCGCATCGAGGGCGAGATCTCCAGCGTACAGGCGCAGGTGCAGAACTTTGCCAAAGAGGTCGAGAGCTGCGATACCGAGGATTTGCGCCAGCTGCGCATCGTCATCCGCGCCATGGAGGAGTGCAACAAGACGCTGGAAGCCATGACGCGCGAGCTGCAGGCCGCCAAAAAGCTGGCCGATAGCGCCGAGGCCACGGTGCGGGATATCCGCGGCAAGCTGGCGGCGGGCAAAAAGGAATTCGACGCGCTCAAAGCGCAGCACGACGCCGAGCTCAAAGAGGCGTCGCCGGAGCTGGAGCGGCTGCGCGCTGAGGCCAAGCGCCTCATGGCGCAGGTGGATCCGCAGCTGTTGGAGCGCTATCAGAAGATCAAAAAGACCCGCATGAACCCCGTGGCCAAGGTGGCAAACGAGCAGTGCAGCGGCTGCAACATGGCGCTGCCCAGCCTGATGATGCGCCGCCTGCGCGCCGGGGAACAGGTGGTGGAGTGCGAGAACTGCGGGCGCATTCTCTACTACACCGAAGGGTAATTTGGACTCCCGATTTTGCGAGTAAGCCGGATGGTCGCGGGCCGGTTTCGGTCCGAGGAAAGTCCGAGCACCGTAGGGCAGGGTGCCGGGTAACGCCCGGTGAAGGCGACTTCAAGGAAAGTGCAACAGAGAGATACCGCGAAAGCCCCCGTTGGGGGCCCGCAAGGGTGGAAAGGTGAGGTAAGAGCTCACCAGCGGCCTGGCGACTCGTCCGCTATGTAAACCCCACCTGGTGCAAGGTTGATAGGGGGACGTTTGTGGCGGCCCGTCATGTCCCCGGGTAACCGCTTGAGCGCGCTGGCAACTGCGCGCCTAGATAGATGGCCATTCAAGACAGAACTCGGCTTATAGACTTACTCGCAATGTTTGAAAAGAGGGATGCAACCGCGTCCCTCTTTTGTTTTGCCGCCCGGTTCGCGGGGTTTTGGCAAGCGCGCCACCTGTATAGCAAAGGGGTCTGGGGCGGACGGCCTCAGCGGGGCGCGGGGTGGAACCCCGGATAGGAGCCTGTGCAGGCACCGCGCTCTTTTGAGGCGCATCGCAAAGGCATCCCCCAACTCCACCCCAAGCAAGCGCACCTGCGCTTGCGGCGAAGGGGTCTGGGGCGGACGGCCTCAGCGGGGCGCGGGGTGGAACCCCGGATAGGGGCCTGTGCAGGCACCGCGCTCTTTTGAGGCACATCGCAAAAGCGTCCCCCAACTCTACCTCAAGCAAGCGCGCTTGCGCTTGCGGCAAAGGGGTCTGGGGCGGACGGCCCCAGCGGGGTGCGGGGTGGAACCCCGGATAGGAACCTGTGCAGGCACCGTACTTTTTGAAGGCACATCGCAAAGGCGTCCCCCAACTTCACCCCAAGCAAGCGCACCTGCGCTTGCAGCGAAGGGGTCTGGGGCGGACGGCCCCAGCGGGGTGCGGGGTGGAACCCCGAATAGGAGCCTGTGCAGGCACCGCGCTCTTTTTGAAGCGCATCACCTGCCCGCCGTGCACGCCGCATAGCGCGCCTGCATGGCGGGCCAGTGAATCACGTGCGACCAGTCTTCGAGGTAATCCTTGCGCACGTTGTAGTGCTTGAGGTAATAGGCGTGCTCCCATACGTCCACGTTCAGCAGCGGGCACAGGCCGTCGATCAGCGGCGTGTCCTGGTTGTGCGTCTGCACGATGGCCAGCCGCCCGTTCCTGCGCGCCACCACAAACGCATAGCCCGAACCGAACACGTCCAGCGCTGCCTGCGCCATGCGCGCCTGCATGTGCCGCACGCTGCCAAACGCGCATTCGATTGCGTGCAGCAGCGCGCCCTGCGGGCCGTCCGTGGCGTTGGGCGTGAGCATTTCAAAGTAGAGCTCGTGGTTGTACACGCCGCCCGCGTTGTGCCGGATGGGCGTCTGCACCGGATACGGCAGGGAATCCAGGTGCGTGAGCAGCTCTGTGAGCGTGTAGCGCTGCAGCCGCGGGTGCGGCGCAAGCGCCTTGTTCAGGTTGTCGATGTACGTCTGCAGGTGCCGGTCGTGGTGCAGCTCCATCGTCTTTGCATCGATGTAAGGCTCCAGCGCGTCAAAGGCGTACGGCAGCGGATGGTTGACAAAGGGATAGCGTTGTTCTTCCCGGTTCATGTGCATTCTCCTTTCCCTCGCGTGCAAACAGGGGCGCGTGCGCGCCTGCTGCATGCTATGCGCGCCCGGCCGTAGGGGTGCGCAAAGGGACGGGGCGCCGGCCTTGTGGCAGCGCCGCTTCTGCACCGCAACAAAGCCATGGCGTCCTCTGCAACCGCCTTGCCGGCCCGGCATGCGCCGTCGCGCCGGAAAATGAACAGGGAGGGGAAAACGCGTTTGCATCCGTTCCCAGACGACCGGAACGCAGAGTGTGCGCTTCGGCTGTGTAGATTGAACGCGGCCCCCGCCTTTGCCTTGGAACCGCCTTGCCGGGCTCCCCGATCAAGCGCCGTCGCGCGCAATGGCGCACGCCCAAAGGCCGCCCGCGTTGTGGCGCCCCCTCCCAAGCCATCTAAAAAAGAAATTTTATGGATAGTATCCATAAAATCAACAATTTCGACAAAATTCGTATCGTATAGATGAAAACAGGAGTCGTGAGGAGATGACGCAATTGCCGCAATCCGATTCAAAAGGGAAACGGTATCAGAGCACGCGCATCAAGGTGGACAAGCAGCTGTACGCCAAGCTCAAAAGCATTGCGCAGCAGGAGGGGCGCAGCATCAATGGCCAGGTCAACTACGTGGTGCGGCAGTGGGTGCGGGCGTACGAAAGCGCGTGCGGCCCGGTAGACGTCGCGCGCCAGGAACGCTGAAGGAGGGGCGGCACAGAGCCGCCCTGTTCAACCGGGCGCGTGCGCCACGCGCCCGGTGCGCCGTGGCCCGGCCCCGCACCGCCGTGCATGCCCGCCGCCCCCGCGGGCATACTAAGGCAAAAAACACGGGGGGAATACCAATGCAGCGCTACGAGGAACGCGTGCTGCCGGGCGGCGGACGCATCAAAGAGCAGGTGGCCATGGAGCTGATCGCCAAGGCGCCGACGGTGCAGGCGGGCCTCTCGCAGACCCCTTCGCAGAACGCCTATCTGGTGCGCCTGCTCGCCCGCAGGGGCAGGGGGCGCGCGCTCACGCACGCGGGACGGTGGCTCGTCTCGCACCGGCGCACGGTGGAGCAGCAGGCCGAGGCGCTCACGCGCACGCTGCGCCGCGTCCAGCTGCCGGTGCTGCGGCAGGGCGTGTTTGCGGGGTACGCGCGCATCTACGTGCTGATGGCGCTATGCGTGCTGCAGCACGGCGGCGCGGCGGACGAGGCGGCCATGCAGGAGACGCTGATGGCGTACCGCGACTATGGAGAATTGACGCTGTGGGAAATCCGCCATGCCGTGCCCATGGCGCGCCTTGCGATGCTGGAGCTGTGCGGCGCGCTGGCGCAGGACGAATTGAACGCGCTGCAGGCCGAGGACTGGGCGTACAGGAGCGCGGCACGGCTGAAAAAGGGCAGCCGCAGCGGCACGAGCGTGCCGCTGTTTACGCTGGTGGGCGGCGACGCGTTTGCCGTGCACCTGCAGCGCGCGCTGTGCACGTGCCCGCCCCACACC
>DXZF01000224.1 GCA_019415425.1 Bacillota bacterium
TTTTCCAGCGCACGGCGGTTGCCGTGCAGGGAAAAAGCGCTATGCGCGCAGCAGCGCCTCCGCCCACTGCAGATCCAGTTCGATCACTTTGGAGTGGCGTGGATGCCCGTGCGCATCCAGGCCGGCCATGTCGTAGTACAGCGCCCGCTTTTGCAGGAAGGCATCGCGGTCCACGTGCTCGCCCTCGGCCGGGCCAAAGGAAAACGGCTGGTCGTAGGTGCGCGCGGGCAATTCGTCGTCCGTTTCGTCAAAGCCCTCGCGCTGGTTGAACAGGCGCATCAAAATCAGCGTGCGCTCGGCCGCCTTCATGATTTCCCAGAAATTGGTGCCCCAGCCCGTGACGCCATTGGTGATATCCGTCAGGCGCTCGATGTTGTACATCGATCCCATGCCGTAGGCGAAATTGCACACGCACAGGCCGTTGTTGGTGGCGCGCTGAATGTGCGAGTAGTAGTTGAGCTTCATCTTCTCTTCGGTCAGCTCGCGGTACGGCACCGGCTCGTAGATGCCCAGCGCGTACTGTTCGCGCGCGGCAGGGCCCTGGAACCCGGCTGCATCGTACCCCGGGTCGTGCGCGGCCGTGCAGTGGTCGGCGCCGTGCTCGTTGATGGCGTAGTGCACGGCCAGGTTCTTTTTCACCTGCGGCATGTGCGCCGGGTACGGGTTGCCCTTGACCGACATGTCGTAGTACGCTGCGCCGTTGCCGATGGCCTTGGCGGCCAGCGTGGTGCCTTCGGCCAGCAAATCGCCCAGCCCCTGTGCGCGCGTGACGATCTTCATCAGCAGGTCGATGGCGCCCTCGCGGTTGCCAAAGCGCAGCTCGTGGCCGTAGCACTGTTCCCGGGTCAGGATGCCGTGCTCGTACAGATCCATGGCAAAGGCGATGGTCGCGCCGGCCGAGATGGTGTCGATGCCGTAGGCGTTGCAGATCTCGTTGGCCTTGCTCACCGTGGCCAGATCGTCGATCATCAGGTAGCTGCCAAAGGAGGCGACGGTCTCGTATTCCGGGCCGCCGTAATCCGGGTCGACGTCCCAGCCGTGCTCTTCCTTGGTGCACTTGACGTGCCGCTTGCACGCGATGTTGCACATGTAGCAGCGCTCGTTGCCGATGGAGATGGTGTCGTTCATCACCATGGACGTCAGCGTCTCTTCGGTCGGTTCAAAGTACCCTTCCGAGAAGTTCTTGGTCGGCAGCATGCCCGAGGCATTGTTGTTCTGAATGCCGCCATTGGTGCCGAACTGGTTCATGGAGGCAAAGGAGGGAGCCGTCTTGGCCCATTCGCCCGCCCAACGGGTGTAGGTCTTGAGCTTGTCGGCATCGGCGTAATCGTACTTGGGCTTTTTGCCGATGGCGGCCACGCACTTGAGATTTTTGCTGCCCATCACCGCGCCCATACCGGTGCGGCCACAGGCGTGCTTGCGCTCGTTGATGATGCACGCGTAGCGGCACAGCTTTTCGCCCGCCGGGCCGATGCCGCACACCACGACGTCTTTGCCGAGCTCTTCGCGCAGTTGGCGTTCATAGTCCTTGTTGCACATGCCCCAGATGCCCGAGGCGTCGCGCAGTTCCGCCTTGCCGTCCTGCAGGAACAGGTAGACCGGCTTTTCGCTCTTGCCCTTAAAGACCACGGCGTCAAAGCCGGCAAACTTCATCGCCGGGCCAAAGAACCCGCCGCCC
>DXZF01000225.1 GCA_019415425.1 Bacillota bacterium
GGTGGGCACATGGGCTGCTTGCCGGTGCGGGCGTGCCCCGGCAGGGTGGGCGACAAGCTGCCGCCGCCGCGCACCGTATACATCCATACGGAAAATGCATGGAAAGAGATAAAAAATAGGCATTCGACATGGAACGGGCCGTGCGCCTATAATGAAGGCAGGATCGAGGATCCTGTTTTTTCATTCCCGGATGCCAGAGGACTGCGGGCTTTTGGGCGATGTACAGGAGGCGATACGCGATGAAAAAGATTCTTTCGCTGTGTTTGGCCATGGCGATGGTGCTTGCGCTGGCCGGCTGAGGCGCAGCGGGCGGCGACCAGCCCGACCCGCATGCCGGCATCCGCCCGTGCACCGGCTGCGTGCACTGCGGCTACGAGGGCCCGTGCGTGCAGCGCGACGGCATGGCGGACCTGCGCGCGCGCCTGCTCGAGGCGGACATGATGGCGCTGGCCACGCCGCTGTACGACTACGGGATGTCGGCACAGCTCAAAATTGCGATCGACCGGTTTTGCGCCTTCAACGGCAGCCTGCAGCGCAAGCACATGCGCGCCGCGCCGGGTGGCGCTGCGCGTCTTGGGCGCGGCGATCGCGGGGTACGGCCTGGCGGCGTTTGTGCGCAGGGGCCTGCCGACGTACATGCTGCTGCAGACGCATTTTGTATTCTTTGACTTTGGCGAGCCGATGGCGCTGTTCTACCTGGACTACCTGGCCATGATGGGCACCTTTGTGTGGCTGGGCCATGGTGCAATGCGGCTGCTGCGGGGCGTACGGCGGCAGATGCCGCGGGAAATACATCGAGGAATGAGAAAAGGAGTGTTTGAGGATGCATCAGGACGAAAAAGCGAAGTTTGACAGGCAAAATCTGTTTGGGCAGGGCGAGCCCAATACCGCCTTTGCCCAGTATTTTATCGGCGATTCCTACCTCAACCCGCTGACCGAATTGGGCAAGTGCGCGGTGTTCCTGGCCAATGTGACCTTTGAACCGGGCTGCCGCAACAACTGGCACATCCACCACGCCAAGAGCGGCGGCGGGCAGATCCTGATCTGCACGGCGGGCGCGGGCTGGTACCAGGAGGCGGGCGCGCCGGCGGTGCCGCTGACGCCCGGCATGGTGATCACCATCCCCGCGGGGGTCAAGCACTGGCACGGCGCGCAGAAGGACAGCTGGTTTGCCCACATCGCCGTCGAGGTGCCGGGCGAAGAGACCCGCAACGAGTGGCTGGAAGCAGTGGACGACGCGGCCTACGACGCGCTGGCGTGAGGGGGAAAGAGATGCAGTACACACAATTGGGCCTTTCGGAATTGAACGTCTCGCGCATCTGCATGGGGTGCATGGGCTTTGGCGACGCGCACAACGGCCAGCACAGCTGGACGCTGGATGAGCCGCACGCGCGCGAGGTCATCCGGCGCGGGCTGGAGCTGGGCGTCAACTTCTTTGACACCGCCATCGGCTACCAGAGCGGCACCAGCGAGCAGTACCTGGGCCGCGCGCTGCGCGCGTTTGCCAGGCGCGACGAGGTGGTGGTGGCCACCAAGTTTTTGCCCCGCACGCAGCAGGAGATCGCGGCGGGCGTGAGCGGCCAGCAGCACATCCAGCAGCTGCTGGACACCAGCCTCAAAAACCTGGGCATGGACTACGTGGATCTGTACATCTACCACATGTGGGATTACCAGACGCCGCTGTACGACATCCTGGACGGGCTGGACCGGGTGGTGCGCGCCGGCAAGGCGCGGTACATCGGCATCTCCAACTGCTTTGCCTACCAGCTGGCCAAGGCCAATGCGCTGGCCGAGCGGGAGGGGTTTGCGAAGTTTGTCTCGATTCAGGGGCACTACAACCTGATCTTCCGCGAGGAGGAGCGGGAGATGGCCAAGCTGTGCGCCGAGGATCACATCGCCATGACGCCGTACAGCGCCCTGGCCGGCGGCCGGCTGAGCAAGCGCCCCGGCGAGACGTCCAAGCGGCTCCGGGAGGACAGCTACGCAAAGGGCAAGTACGACGCCACCGCCGAGCAGGACGGCGTGATCGTGGCGCGGGTGGCCGAGCTGGCCGACGCGCGCGGCGTGTCCATGACCGAGATCGCGCTGGCCTGGCTGCTGCAAAAGGTGACCGCCCCGGTGGTGGGCGCCACCAGGCCGCAGCACGTCGAGGGCGCCGCAAGGGCGGTGGACCTGGCGCTGGCCCCGCAGGAGATGGCGTACCTGGAGGCGCCGTACGTGGCGCACAGCCTGGTCGGCGTCATGGCGCAGAACACGCCCGCGGCGGCGGGGCAGGCGCACGTCTGGTCCACCGGCAATCAGGAGATACAGGGCGCACAAGGAGGAGAGCAACATGCATGAGGCGCATTTGGACCCGGAGTTTGAACAGCTGTTTGCGCGCTTTGCCCAACAGGAGGTGCCCCAGGAACCCGGGCAGCAGCTGGAGGAGACGACGCGGTACCTGGCAATCCTGTGCGCGCTCGTAGGCTGCCAGGGCGTGGAGGAGTTCCGCCGCGTGCTGCCCCGGGCGCTGGATGCCGGCCTGGACGCGGTGGCGGTCAAGGAGGCGGTGTACCAGGCCGTGGCGTATCTGGGCATTGGCAAGGTGCGCCCGTTCCTCACCGCGACCAACGAGGTGCTGGCCCAGCGCGGGGTGGCGCTGCCGCTTGCGGGGCAGGCGACCGTCACCCCCGACGACCGGCTGGAAAAGGGCGTGCAGGCGCAGGTGGCGATCTTTGGAGACGGGATGCGCGAGGCGTGGAAGAACGGCCACATCCACCGCTACCTGGCCGCCAACTGCTTTGGCGATTACTACACCCGCACCGGCCTGACGCTGGCGCAGCGCGAGATGGTCACCTTCTGCCTGCTCATGGCGCAGGGCGGGTGCGAGCCGCAGCTGACCGCCCACGCCGGCGGCAACCTGCACATGGGCAACGACGCGGCGTTTTTGGTGAAGGTGGTCACGCAGTGCCTGCCGTACATCGGGTACCCCCGCGCCCTCAACGCCATCACGTGTATGCAGCAGGCCGCGCAGGCGCGCGCGTGAGCGCGCACCGGCCGCTGCCGGTTTGCCCGGGGCAGAGCCCCGGGCGTTTTGTTTTTGTGGGGGGTGTTTTGGTAGGGGTTCCACCCCTACG
>DXZF01000226.1 GCA_019415425.1 Bacillota bacterium
AGCACCTGCTGCACAAGGGCCAAGAGCGACTTGCCCTCTTTCCAACTTATGCGCTTCTTCGCGGTTTTGCGTTTGGGAAGCGGCGGAATGACCCAGCGCTTGGCAATAAAATCGTGCAGGATCGAAACCTTGAGCGCAATGCACATTTCACGCAAAGAAAATGCCCCGTCCACACGCACGCGGATGGGCAGCAAAAGGAGTAATGCGAATAAACCAAGGCATGTCAGGCCAAAGAAAAAAAGAGCACGCATCGTCCCATTCCCTCCTGGAACCTATCATGCCCTTAAGGTTGCCAATTATTCCTTTAAATGGTAATCGTATCTTCCTCTTCTGGCGCGTGAAGTGGCGGGAGCTGCGAAAGCGAGGAGATACCAAAGTGCCGCATGAACTCATCCGTCGTTCCGTATTGTATCGGACGGCCCAACGTCTCCTTTCGCCCTACCGGTTCGATCAAACCGCGTTCGATCAGCGCACGTACGGAGTAATCTGCACTTACGCCTTTGAGCGCCTCGATCTCCGAGCGGGTAATGGGTTGCTTGTAGGCAATGATGGAGAGCGTCTCCAGCACCGAACGCGAGAGCGTGCGTTCGGTCAGTGGTTTCAGAGCGCGCTGTACCTGCGCCGCATATAGCTGGCTGGTGCGCAGCTGTACCTTGTCCGCCAGCCGTACGAGGTCGATTCCGCGTTTTTGCTCGCGATACTGCTGCTGCATCTGCTCGATTACGCTGTCCAGTTCCAGCACCGTCATCTCGAGCGCGCGCGCCAAATCCTCCAGTGGAACGGCTTCGCCCGCCACGAACAGGATGGCCTCGACGGCGCCAAAAACGGTCTGTCTCTGCTCCAATTGCATGGGTACGCTCCTCTTAATCCTTGCGAATGATCTCGATCTCTTCGAACACAGAGCGCTGCACCAGCCGCACTTCCCCGGCGTTTACGATTTCCAGCAGCGCCAAAAATGTGGCGATGATCTCATCCTTGGTGGTATCCGCTACAAACAGCGAAGAGAACGTCAACACATCGTGTGCTCTGAGCATTTTGCGCAGCTGCGCGATGCGCCCACGCACGGAAAAGCGTTCGGGCCGAATGACGTTGACGCGCTCTTGCCGGGGCTGCATGCGCCGCTCGTGCTGCGATAAGATCTCCTGCATGGCGGCAAACAACGTAGCAATCTCTACGCCCTCCAGGTTGAGCGGATCGGGCTGAAACGCGAATTCCTCTGGCAATTTATAAAAGCTTTGCCCCGCCTGCGCCTCCATCTGCTGCAATGTGCCACAGACCGCCTTGATGCGCTGGTATTCCTGCAATTGCTGGATGAGCAACTGCTCCGGATCTTCTTCATCGCTCTCTATCACCGGCTTGGGCAACAGCGAGCGGGATTTGATATTCAACAGCGTCGCCGCCATGGCGACAAACTCACTGGCCACATCCATGTCCAATTCGCGCATCTGCGCCAGGTAGGCCAAATACTGTTCGGTGATTTCAGAGACAAAGATGTCCTTGATGTCCACTTTGGATTGCGAAATCAAATGCAAAAGAAGATCCAGAGGACCTTCAAATGCAGACAACTTAAATGCGATTTGCTCATTTAAATCCATTGCAATATCCACGAGATAAAGCGCAACACATAGTTGCCGAGGAAATTGAGCCACGTGATGGAGAACCCGCTGATCAGTACCACGAGCAGAATCAACCAACCGTACTGCTCAAACTTCCAGAAGAAGTTGATATTTTTGTGCAGGAACAGATCGCGCACAACATGGTATCCGTCCAGCGGCGGGATGGGCAGGAGGTTGAAGACCATCAGGTTGATGTTGATCACCATGATATAGTATACGATGTCCAGCAAGATCTCATTGGTGACGTTCAGATGCCGGATCATCACCAAATACACTGCGCCAGACAAAATGGCCAGCAGAAAGTTCATCGTTACGCCCGCAAGCGAGACGAGGATATCGTCGCGCCGGCGGTGCTTGAAATACGCGGGATTGACCTGCACCGGGCGTCCGTAGCCAAAGCGAAACAGGAACAGCATCAAAAAACCCATGGGGTCGATGTGCGCAAACGGCGAAACCGTTACGCGGCCCTGCATGCGCGGCGTAGGGTCGCCGAGCTTATCCGCCATCCAAGCATGCGCGAATTCATGAAACGACAGGCCGATCACAATGCCGGGCAGGATCATCAGTGCATTGAACAGAAATCCTGCTGGATCGGAAAAGAGCGATGGCATGAGGTAACTCCTTCACAACAGTTTTCATTCGCAGAGCCATTGCGGCACTACATCCCATCGTACCATGTCTTCAAGCGTCTGTCCACGTACAATCAACGCATCCCTGCCATCCTGCACCAATACCACGGGCGGCATCGGCAGTTTGTTGTAGTTGGAGGCCATGGCGTAGTTGTATGCACCGGTAGAAAACACTGCAATGATATCCCCCTTATGCACCTGTGGCAGCGCGAGGTCATCGATGAGCACGTCGCCCGATTCACAACAGCGGCCCGCCAAACGAACCGTCTTTTGCGGCGCGTCCTTGGCGCGGTTTGCCACCACGGCTTCGTACTGCGCCTGATACAGCATCACGCGGGGGTTGTCCGCCATACCGCCGTCCACGCTCAAAAACGTGCGGACGCCCGGCACGTGTTTTTCCACCATGGCCGTGTACAGCGTAATGCCCGCTTCGCCCACGATGTAACGCCCCGGCTCGATGTGCACTTCCGGAAGCGGCATCCCCGCCGCGCCGTAGACGGACTGCAGGCCCTTGTGAATCCGTCCGATATAATCCAGCACGGGCAATGGCTTTTCATCTCCGGCGTAGTGGATACCAAATCCACCGCCCATGGTCAGCTCACGCACGGCCACGCCCGTCTCCTTTTGCACTTGCAGGGCAAAGTGCGCCATGTTGACGGCGGCCTTTTCAAACGGTTCGTCCGAGAGAATCTGGGAACCGATATGGCAGTGGAGGCCGCAGAAGTCCAGCATCGGCATACAGAGGATCTCGCCAATGGCAGCCATGGCCTGCCCATCTTCCATGCCAAGGGCAAACTTGCAATCGGAAATGCCGGTTTGGATGTACGCATGCGTATGCGCCTCTACGCCGGGGGTCACGCGTACGGCCACGCGCGCGCGCTTTTGCAGCCGCTGCGCCACCGCTTGAATGTCCGCAATTTCCGCAATGCTGTCCACCATCAGCGTGCAGCCATTGTCTACCGCCATTTCAATCTCGGTTTCTGTTTTGACATTCCCATGCAGTGCGATGCGATCGCCCGGAAACCCCGCATGCAATGCCGTATACAATTCGCCGGCAGACACTACATCCAAACACAGACCCTCTTTCTGGGCCATCTTGCACAGCGCCGTGCACAAAAAGGCCTTGCTGGCGTAGTACACGCGATATTTTTCAAAATACGTCTGCATCGCGCGCATGCATTCGCGCATGTTTGCCGTAATCTGGTTTCCATCCATGATATAGGCAGGCGTACCATATTTGTGGGCAAGCGCTACCGTATCGCATCCGCCAAAGAGCAGATGGCCCGATGCGTTGACTGCCAATCGACTGGTATCCATGGGGCATCCCATCCCTGTTCATCAAATTTTTCACAATTCTATCACGCGGGATGGGGGGTGTCAATTGGCAGTTTGTTTCCCTTAACCGCAGACCCAGCAGCGTATGATCAGCTTCCATATATCTGAAAGTTTGAGCGTCTTTGCATCTGAAGAAGTGACGGCTGGCACGCTTAAAATCAGCCGGTCCCCAATGTATACGTGTAGCGTGCCCACCTGCTGTCCCTTTTCAACCGGTGCCGATAGCGGCAACGTCAGCTCCAACTCCTTGCGCAGCTGCTTTTCTTCTCCGCGCTCCAGCGTGACGCGCACATCCTCGGCGCACGCTATGTGCACAGTTTTGGGCTGCCCGCCCTCCACTTCGGCATCCTTGTGCAATATCTCTCCCTTGCGCGCAATCACGCGTGAAGTGTAGTTGGCAAATCCGTAGTCCAGCATGGTTTTGGCATCGTCAGAGCGCTGTGTGGCGTCCGACGCGCCCAATACAACGGCAATCAAGCGCAGATCGCTCTGCTTTGCCGTAAACACGCCCGCGTATTTGGCAGTTGCTGAAGAGCCGGTCGCAAAGCCATCGCAGTTGTTATAAAAGCGCACCAGGCGATTGGGATTGGCCAACTCGGTGACCCGTCCGGTGGGATGCGTAAGCGAGTACATGTACACCGATGTATACGTGAACACATTGCGCTTTTCTGCAAGCGCCTGTGCGATGCGCGCCAGATCGCGCGCCGTGGTCTTTCCCTGTGTATCCAATCCCGTGCAGTTGTCAAAGGTGGTCTGCGTACAGCCGAGTTCCTGCGCGCGCTCATTCATCTTGGCCACCATGATCTCCTGGGAACCGTAGAGCTTTTCGCACAGAGCCATCGTGGCGTCATTGGCGCTGGCCATGCACATCGCGCGGACCAATTCCTCTACCGGATAATCGGTATTGGCTTCCAAAAACGCCTGTGTACCCCCCATCGCTGCCGCCGTAGGCGAAACAGTGATGGTATCGGTCAAGTTCAGGCGACCATCCTCGATCGCGTCAAAAACCAGCAGCATGGACATGACCTTGATTGCGCCGGAGGCGTTATGCAGTTCATCTGCATTTTTTTCGCACAGTACCTGCCCCGTCCCCGCATCGATGAGAATGCCGGCATCCGCGCCCAAGGAAATGGGCAAAGGTTCTGCCACCATGAACCCACATCCAAAGATACAAAGACAGATCGCCAGCACAGCGGCCAGACTTTTACGCATCGAAAATCCCCCCATTCGCGCATTTGCGCCCAATGGAGGGATATGCAAATACAGGGTGATTTATACCGAAAGTGCAGACAGGAATCCGTCCACCAATCTGCCGAACGTCTCCTTGACGCGTTCCCCCGTCTCCATCACTTCCTGATGGGTCAGCGGTTGGTCCAAGATGCCCGCCGCCATGTTGGTGATACAGCTGACCGCGCAAATGCGCAATCCGCAGTGCCGCGCGATGATGACCTCCGGCACGGTGGACATGCCCGCCGCATCGGCGCCGATCGTACGCGCAAATCGGATTTCTGCAGGTGTCTCAAACTGCGGGCCGGTAAACATCATGTAGACACCCCGCTGCATGGCGACGCCGGTTTGTGTCGCGACGCGCAGCATCATCTGCTTGAGCTCAGCGTCGTATGCCTGCGACATATCTGGAAAACGCGGGCCAAATCGCTCATCATTTTCCCCCATCAGGGGAGAGGTGCCGGAAAAGTTGATATGATCGTCAATCAGCATCAGGTCACCCGGCGCAAAATCCAGGTTGATCCCACCCGAAGCGTTGGTCAGCAACACAATCTCCGCTCCCAAAAGGCGCAACACGCGCAGCGGCAGCGTAATCTCATCCTGGCGATAGCCCTCATAAAAGTGCAGCCTGCCCTGCATCACCGCTACTTCTATGCCCCTGTGGGTTCCCAGCACCAGCTGCCCCTTGTGGCCGGGCACAGTCGAAGTGGCAAAGCCGGGAATCTCCCCGTAGGGAATGCGATCGGCATCTGCAATCTGATCGGCATAGTCGCCAAGGCCGGAACCCAGCACCAGGATCACGCGCGGCCTGTGCGCAGTCTGTGATGCGATATACTCAGCTGCCTGTTGTGCGCGTTCGTATAATTTCATTTCACTTTTCCCCCTTTAATTCCCTGCAGAATGATTTTCCAATCGGCCACGAGAGCCCCAAATACGCACAGATGGTTGCCGCAAGATCTGCAAAGCTCTTGCGCACCCCCAAATTGACATTTTTGGCAAGCCGTTTGCCGTATGCCAGAATCGGCACGTATTCGCGCGAATGGTCGGTTGACGGCGTCGTGGGATCACACCCGTGGTCGGCCGTGATCAACAGCAAATCGTCGGGCCCAAGGGCGTTTATGATATTTGGCAGCGCCGCATCGAATTGCTCCAGGGCCCGCGCGTACCCCTCTGCATTGTTGCGATGGCCATAGAGCATATCAAAATCCACCAAATTGGTGAAGATCAGGCCGGAAAACGGCTGCTGCATAAACGACAGCGTCTGCTCGATGCACATGGCATTGTCGGTACCGTGTAGCACCCTGGTGATGCCGCGGTGCGCAAAGATGTCTTCGATTTTGCCCACGGCCGCCACCTCCAATCCGTGCGCACAAATCGCATCCAGCATCGTATCCCCCGGCGGTTGCACGGAAAAGTCCTTGCGGCGCGGCGTGCGCGTATAGTTTGCTGAGGTGCCCACAAACGGGCGCGCAATGATGCGGCCCACGCGGTACGGTCCATCGCACAATTTGCGCGCGACCTCACAGATGCGATACAGCTCCTCCACCGCGATGACCTGCTCGTGGGCAGCGATCTGCAAGACGCTATCTGCCGAGGTGTAGACGATGGGCTTTCCCGTGCGCACGTGTTCATCGCCCAACCGCTGGATGATCTCCGTCCCCGAGGCCACCTCATTGCCCAAGATCCCACGGCCGATGGCGGCCGTCAGCGCGTCGATGAGCGCCGGTGGGAAGCCATTTGGAAACGTTGGAAACGGCTCGTCCAATACGAGCCCGGCAATCTCCCAATGCCCGCCCGTGGTGTCCTTGCCCAAGAACTGTTCGGCCGCCTTTCCGTAGCAGCCAATCGGTTGCGCTTGCCCGCGCGGCACGCGTACATGATCGATATGCCCCAACCCCAGCGCGAGCAAATTGGGCACGTGCAGATCGGGATAGGCGTCAAACAGATGCCCCAGTGTATCCGATCCGGCATCGCCAAAGCGGTCCGCATCCGGCAATGCTCCAATCCCCACGCTGTCCATGACAATACACACGACTTTTTTTGACAATGGCGAACACCTCGCTTGTTTTCTTACAGATAGAGTGTGCCCATCAGACGGATGATCCATGGGACGATACCACATTCTACCACAATTCCAAGGAGGATCGCATACAGACAGGGCAATTGCTGTTTCACATACCGCTGTCTGGCCTGCAGAGAACGGGAAGGGCCGTCTTTGCGCTGGCTGCGTGTCATGGCGTGCACGCCCAAAATCAGTGTCGCCGGCAGGTAGAGCAGATTTTGTGGCAATAAAAAGAGAATGGCGCACAGGAAGCCCTTGAACCTGTAGATCAGCCACATGCCGCCAAAGACAATCCCCATGCCAAACCCTTTGGCCAGCTGCGAAAAGAGCACAAATGGCGTACCGAAGCGAATCATGCCGGAAAAGAGCAGAATCAAGAACCACTTGCCCTGGTTGAAAAGCGCCTGCCAAAGCATGGGCCATAGCGACGGCATATCGCCGCTGTACGAAAAGATCCACTGCGGGATGAACTGCACAAACGTCTGCTGATCCTGCTCTGAAAGCAAGCTGGGATATGCCGCCCCACAGGCAAAGCCAACCAGCAGTGCAAAGCACAGCACGGCATAGGCGACGGGATGCAACTGTATCTCCTCTTTCACAGCTGAAAGTATTTTCTTTGGCATTACACGCTCACATCCCTTCCCGTTAACGTATGCGGGAAGGGACATGCAATATGCGTATGCAGCACCCCGTGTAGATGGCGGGAAGAAGCTTCGCGCGTATCAGGCACACAGCTGAACGCGGTCCATCAGCGCCGCAATGCACTGGCTGTTGCTGGGCTTCCCCTTGGTGCTGTCAATGGTGAAGCCAAACATCCTTTCGATTTCGCGCAGGCGTCCGCGTTCAAATGCCGCCTCGATCGCATAGCGGATGGACCGCTCCACGCGCGCAGGCGTACTGCCCACCTCCTGCGCAATCTGCGGATACAGGCGGCTGGTCATTTCAAACAGGATGGAGGGATCCTGCACGGCCAGCTCTACTGCGCGACGCAGGTAGCGGTATCCGCACAAATGCGCCGGTACGCCCAGTTGTTTGAGGAGCGTGGCGATCTGTACGGTGTATGTCCGTACCGGCTCGCACGCCAATGTGATGTGCCCGCGATGCCGTTTGCCGCGTATGGCCTGAAGAACGCGTTGCACCACGACGTCCTGCCCGGTCTGCTTGGAAAAGAAATAGTCCACGTTGCACTGCCGCAGGTGCTGTAAAAACGCAGGATTCTGTAGGGCGCTGTACACGGCAAGCAGCGGCTTTTCGCCCTCTGTTTCCATGAGGGCATGCAGTACGCGCACGCCGTCTGTATGTTTGAGCAGCACATCCATCACCACGGCATCGGGCCGCTGCGCGCAGATGCAGTCCAGTAGTTCCACACCATCTTGTAGGCATGTGCAATGTACACACCCTGTCGCCTCAAACCGCTGTTTGAGGGCCATGCACGATTCCAGGCAATCGTCTGCCAGCAGAATATGAATGGGTTTCAAACCGGTCATCCCCTCTCCATTTGGTTGGTAGCTATCTTATCGCAGCGCTGTGCAAATGCAAAATAAAAAACAAGGGTGCACTCCAATGTGCACCCTTGCCGCAAAGCGATCAGGAGAGGTTGTCGGATTCATTGAGCATCCATTCGATGTAGATGGCATAACCTCTGTGCGGGTCGCCCACAAATACGTGTGTGACCGCGCCTACCAGCTTGCCATTTTGGATCAGCGGGCTTCCGGACATTCCCTGTACAATGCCGTTGGTGGCGGCCAGCAGGCGCGGGTCTGTGATCTCTACCACCATGCCCTTGGCAGCGGCCCTGCGCTGCCGCGTAGCGCGGACAATCTCACACGTGTACTCCTGCACCGTCTGCCCATCCACCGTGCACAAGATCGTGGCCGGCCCCGGCTCAACTTCGCTCTGCCACCCCAGTGGCAAGCCGTCGGGATAGAGCGTGGAGGTCATGGAGCCATATAGCTTTCCATACAGCCCATAGTCGCAGTTCTTGAGGATCTTGCCCAGGGCATCGCCGCTCTCCACAAATGCGCCGCACAGTTCACCCGGTTGCCCCTCTTCCCCCTTGATCACCTCCATCACTTCAGCGGGGACGATTTCTCCCCGCTTGAGCAGCAGGTTTTCGTTGGTATCCACATCGGAGATGGGGTGCCCCAGGCTCGCAAACGTGTTGTTCTGCGGGTCGGTATACGTGATGGTGCCGATGCCGGCGGTGCTATCGCGCACCCAAAGCCCTACGCGATACTTGCCGTCCACCGCATCCTGTACCGGGGTGACCAGCACGTCCTGCTCGCGCCCGTCCCGCAGGATGGTCATATGGATCGAGGTATTGCTGCCAGTGATCAGATCTCCCAAATGATCTGCATCCTCCACCTCTTGCCCGTTGACCGCAATGATCACGTCGCCGGGTTCAATGCCAGCTTCGGTTCCGGGATTGGTGGTGGTGCCATCGGGATTGGCGATGTCGCCCGTGCCCACAACCAGTGCCCCCTTTGTGTACATGGCCACGCCGACGCATTGCCCGCCTGGCTGCACCGTGCGCTCCTGATCGATCAGCAACGTCATGTTGCGCACCGTCATGCCCGCCACTTTGAATGTCAGCTGTGCTTCGCCTTTGCCATCGGCCGTGATTGTGAGCGGCTGTGAGAGGTCCACCATCGCCTCTTCTTCCACCGCCTGCCCGTTGACCTGCACCTGTGTGGAATCGCTCGTGCATGCCAATGTGGCCTGCAGGGGCAATCCGGTCTGTAGCACCTGGGCTTCTCCGCTTTGCAGATACAAGCGGTCCGGAAGGCCCTGCGGCATGGGCAATTTCATGAAATTCAACGAAAACACCGCAGCAGTGCAAAAGACCCCTGCGATGCGTAGCCACTTCTTCAACGGTTCACACTCCTTGCAATCGGTCTGTATAGTCTTGCCAGAAGGCGCCCGTTTTATCAAAAAAGAGGAGGCCGAACAGCCGTGCCTCCTCTTTTATTTTGCTTTGTGCAATGTCTGTTTGTACTGGTTTGCCCGGGCAATCATTTCCTGGGCGTGCTTGCGTCCAAATCCCTGTTCGCCTTCGCCACCCAACAAGCGCGCCACTTCCCGCTCACGTGCGTCGGCATCCAGCCGGCACACCTGCGTCTCGGTCTGGTCATCCTGCACGCGCTTTTCAATCAGGTAGTGCGCATCCGCCATGCACGCCAACTGTGCCAAATGTGTGACGCACAGCACCTGCCGTTTGGCCGCAATGCGTGCCATCTTCTGTGCGACAATGTGCGCCATCTGCCCGCTGATACCGGTATCCACTTCATCGAAAATCAGGCAATCGATGCCGTCCAACTCCGCCGAGATGTTTTTCATCGCCAGCATGATACGGGACGCTTCCCCTCCTGAGACGATGCGCGAAAGCGGCCGGAGCGGCTGCCCAGGGTTGGCGGAAAAGAGAAACTCCAGCGTATCCAGC
>DXZF01000227.1 GCA_019415425.1 Bacillota bacterium
GGCCAGGTGCAATCTTGTCCAGTATATCGGTCTGTACATGCATCGCGCTGCCGTTGCTGTAGATGGTCAGCGGCGTGGGCACGCTGACCATTGTCGCAGACAATCCCCCCATCATAAACAGCCCCAGCACGGCGGCAAAGGTGATGATCGTCTGCACCTGTCCCGATTCCAGAATGGACATCGCCGCGCGCGTACCCATCCGGTACCCCAACTGTGTAAAGTAGGTGCCTTCAGAAAAGGTAAAGACAAAGGTCAATAGCCACGGAATGACTGCGGCCCACCAGTGGCCCTCTGCCGCATAGGGCAGGAAGAACGCGATGGACAGCGGGCGGAACGTCGCCCAGTCGATCGTATCGCCAATGCCTGCAAACGGCCCCATCAGCCCGTTTTTTACCGAGATAATGACCTGTTCGTTGACGGGTAGGCCCATCGCGCGCTGTTCTTCCAACGCAAGTGTGATGCCGTGAATCAGGCTGCCCCAAATGCCCTCGGTGTTGAAGAAGATCAAATGCCTGCGCAGCGCTGCCCGCTGCTCGTCCCCGTTGTCGGCGTACAGCTTTTTGATGGCAGGCAACATGGAAAAACAAAATGCCAATGATTGCAGGCGCTCAAATGAATTGGATTGTTCGCAGGCGTACCACCAGCGTATCCACATCTGGAACACGTCGCGCCTGGAGAGCATCCTCTTTTCTTTTTCAATCTCTTCCACACTTTCTTTGGAGAAGAGGTTTTCCTGCTCTCCCCCCTTTTTGCCCGCGTTGAGAATGGTCATATACAGGAAGGCGAGGAACAGGCCAACCATGGTCAGCGGCATGTTGCCCGCACCCGTGTATTGTGCAAAGAAGAAGCCCGCAAAGAAAAACGGCAGCAGCTCCTTGCGCCCGATCGCGTTGATGGTCATTGCAAACCCCAGCGCCGGCAACAATTTGGACGTTACTTCCAAACCATTGGTCAGCCAACCGGGTAAGTTTTCCATCAGCGTGGCGACCGAGGAGGCCCCAAAATACATCGCCAGCGTCATGGGTATCCAGAAAATGGCGATCTTCACCAGTTGATGATAGAAGATCGCGCAGAGTGCAATGCCGCGATAATTGAGTTCCTCCGCGTACCTGTCGGCCAAGTGCACCCAGGTGGCCGCCACAATCCGGCGGATGGTGTGCAGCTGTGCGCACAAAAGCGCCACCGGGATGGCGATGGTCGTTGCGGCAGATATGTCCACCGCGCCATTGGACGTCACTACGACGGCCGTTGACACCAGGCCCGCGGCGCACTGGTCCACCGACATCGTCCCGCCCTGTTGGGTAAATGCCAGGTATAGCGGCTGCACGACCGCGCCCACCTTCATGGCCGTGACGACGTCTCCCAGGATGAAGCCGGCTGCCATGCTCGATATGATTGCCATGATCAGACAGTTGCCAAACCCATAGCCAAGCGTGCACGTATACAGCCAGTAGTAGCCGCCCAGCTGGACAGCTTGCATGATGGTCATCTCTCCCCCTCTACAGAAGATTTTCCATTGCCCGTGCACAGGGGCGTGCAAACGCAGGTCTTTCCACCCATGTACACCTCTATTTTCCGCACTGTATTCCGCTCACCCCCCTGCTTTGCCCTTCCCTTCTGCATGGATGCTGTGCCAATACAGTGCAAACTCAGGCGGCTCTTTCCATGCCCTTCTCTTCTGCCGGTACGCCTGACTGTGCCCGTTTGCCTTTCTTCATTATTGCAGTCAACCACCATGCCGTCAGACGCACCCTGCGTTTGATTCAAAACGATTTTGCGGTTCGATTTGAAAGCAGCGCTTGCGTCTTTCATAGGCGTTTATCTGTCTACATCTTTGTGCCCCTATGATGTCGAACCGCTCTGCATACGGGCTTGCAACGACATCGTTTGCAATGGCCGCATCAGCATACAAAAAAAAGAGAGCCTCTCGGCTCTCTTTTTTGATTGGGTTCCGTAGCGATGTGTACGCG
>DXZF01000228.1 GCA_019415425.1 Bacillota bacterium
CACTCTTCCACTCCACCTTCCATACGCCGGACTCCCTGACCAGGCTCACGGGCTTGTTGAACAGCTGCACCACATTGCCGTCCGCCCCTCGGAGCGACAGGTCCACGTACACCGATGCGCTGACCTCGTCCGCCGCGATGACGACATTGGTGATAAAGTACTCCTGGAGTTCCTGCTCGGCCTGATCCAGCAGCGGCTGCAGCTGGCTGGCCTGCGGGCGGGTTTTGGCGTCCGCCAGTTTCTGGCAAATGCGCGTCGCGTCCTTGTCCACAACCCCTTCCAGCAGCGTCTGTACCGCTGCGTACGGCGTCCAGACCAATTCGTTGTTGTGGCCAAGCGGCTCCAGCAGCTCGTCTTCCCCTTCGCCCAAAAGGCCTACCTGCGCGCGGGTGGGGCGTTCGCCCCGTCCGTTGTTCTGCATATCGATCAATACCTGCACCTGGGTGTATTCGTTGTTCTGCGTCAGCGTATTGACGATGGCGTACAGGCACATCCGCTTGCTCTGTGCCTGCGCCTGCGGCGAATTCTGCTGTGCGCCCAACGTCAAAAACTCCTGCGAAAGCGTCACGACGAGCGTCTGATCCTCGCTCACCATGGAAATGCGGCGCAGGTTGTCGGTAAATACCGGCGCAAGGTCGGTTTCGCTGGGCGGACCCTTGATCAGTTCGCGCAATACCGCATCCGCCAGCGTATCGCCCGCATCGCTGTGCACATCCACCGTGCACTGATAGGTGGCCAGATACGGCTCCCCCTGCACCGGGAAGTAGAGCACGGCCTGCTCATTCTGGCTCTCGCCCGATTCCGCATACGGGTTGATCTGCGGCATGTAGCGCGATTCCCGGCTGGTCTCGCTGACGACTGAACAACCGCCTGTGCAGAGCAGCAGCAGGCACATCCACCCCAGCAGCACGCGTCTTTTTTTCCTCATACGCCCAACCCCCATTGCGGCAGTTCGATGGTAAAGGTCGAACCCTGTTGTTCTTCGCTCTCGACGCGGATGCGTCCGCCGTGCAGGCGCGTGATCTGCTGCACAATGGCCAGCCCAAGGCCGGTGCCGCCCGTCTCGCGGGAGCGCGCTTTGTCCACGCGGTAGAACCGCTCAAAGATATGCGCCTGATCCGCCTTGGGAATGCCGATGCCGGTGTCCTTGACTTCGATGTACACCGTGCCGTTCTCCGCCCACGCCTGCGCCGTCACCTTGCCGCCGTTGGGCGTGTACTTGATGCCGTTGGAGATGAGGTTCATCACGGCCGTCGTCAGCTTGAGGCGATCGCACTTCATCTGCGCGTGGTGCAGCGGCGTGACGAGTTCGATCTGCTTTTCCTGTGCCAGCGGCGTGAGCATGCGCACGCACTCGGTCAAAATCGCGTCCAGCGACTCCGTCGTATAGTGCATGGCATTGCTGCTGCGATCCGACTGGGCGAGGATGAGCAGATCGCCCAAGAGCGTATTGAGCCGGTCGATCTGCGCGTTGATGTCCATGAGGAATTCCTTGTACGTCTCCTCGGGCACGTGCTCCTGGTACAGCAGCGATTCGGTCAAGATCTTGATGGCCGACAGCGGCGTCTTGAGCTCGTGTGAGGCATTGGCGACAAAGTCGCCGCGCTGGCGGTCCACGTTTTGCAGCTGTTCGCTCATGACGTTGAACGTGCGGCCCATCTCTGCAATCTCGCTCGCGCCCTTGACGTGTACGCGCGCGTCAAACTTGCCATGGCTCATCTGTTTGATGGCGCCAGTCATCTGCGCGATGGGCAGCGAAATCCACCGCGACACCACCACGCTGGCCACGATCAGCAGCGCCAGGATGCCGACGGATACCGCCGCGAACCGCGTGACGGCCCCCATGGTCAGATCCACCACATCCTGGATGGAGACGCTGATCAGCGCCACGCCCACATTGCGCGACTGGTACGTGATGACGCTGGTGTAGTAGGCCGCCCACGACTTGTTGTCGGAAAAGAGGCTGTCCTGTGAGACGTTGTCCACCTTATGGTACCCGTACGCCGTGCTCTTCTCGCCCGAAACCACCTGTTGGACTTCGGGATGCGTGAGCAGGTGTCCGTTGAGGCGCGAGTGCGAATCGGCCAGCACAATGCCGTCGTTGTCCAGCACCAGTACGCGCCCGTCCACCTCGCTGGCCAGCGAGACGCACAGCGCGTACATCGTCGCCGCATCCTGCTCGGCCACCGTGCTGCTCAGGCGCGCGGCCACCTCCATGCAAAGCTGCCTTTGCGACTGTGTGCGCTCAGATACCAAAAACCCCCCGACCAGCTGGCTGACGGAGAGGTTGATGAAAAAGAACGCGCACGCAAACAACAGCGTATACACCACCACGATGCGCCCGCGCAGTGTGGAGAACAGTTTCCACTTACTTGCCCGCAAAGTAATACCCCACTCCCCACTTGGTCAGGATATAGGCGGGACGCGCAGGATCCTTTTCCAACTTTTCCCGCAGGCGGCGGATGTGTACGTCC
>DXZF01000229.1 GCA_019415425.1 Bacillota bacterium
CGGCAATCGGCTGTGCGGGCAAAGGCCCTCGCCCGGTCCGCCGGCATATGGGGCGTTCCGGGCGCTTTCCCCATGCCGGCGGCGTTGGATTGGCGCTGCGGGCTATTCGTCCACGCGGACCAATGTATACGTGCGGCTGCCCAGGCCGATCTGTTCCGCGTGCTGCAATGTATGCAGCCCGTTTCGCGATTCGATGCGGTTGACCAGGGAAGCGCCGTCCCCCTCGCGCTGCTGGTAAATCAGATCGATACACGCCTGATCCAGCGCGACCGGGTCGGTGGAAGACAGGATGCCGATGTCGTGCATATCCGGTTCAGCCGGATTGCCGTCGCAGTCGCAGTCGACCGAGAGACGGTTCATCACGTTGACGTAGACAATCCGCTCCCCCTCCCCAAGGGCGTCGGAGACGGACTTGCCCGCCTCAGCCATGCTCTCCAAAAAGGCGTCCTGATTGCCGCTGATGCCGCTTGTGCTGGTTCCCCCGGTGTGAATCCAGCTCTTTCCCTCGCTGGAGGCAAGGCCGATGGAGATGTTCTTGATCGCGCCGCCAAACCCGGCCATGGCGTGCCCTTTGAAGTGCGAGAGCACCAGGTACGATTGGTAGTCGGCAAACGCGGCGCCCACGTAGTTTTCCGTCAGCCGCGTACCGCCCTGCACAGAAATGGGCATGGAGCCATTTTCATCCAGAACCTGAAAATCAGCAATCGCGGTAAAGCCGTGGTCCTCCGCCACCTGGTAGTGCATGGCGGTCTCGGCACGCGAACCGCCGTAGGCCGTGTTGCACTCTACGATGGTGCCGTTTACCGACTGCACCAGGTTTGCAATCAGCTCCGGCGCGAGATAGTTGCTGTTGGGCGGCTCCCCGGTGGAGAGTTTCACCGCCACCCGCCCGGTGGGCGTCCAGTCAAGCGCCTGATAGACCGCCATCAGCCCCTGCGGCGAAATGTCCGTGGTCATGTAGACGACGGGCGTCTGCCCCTCCGCCTGCCCGCCGTCCACGGCGGACGGCTGCGGCACTTGCGTCTGTGCGCCCGGACCGGCCGTATTTTCCGCGGCGCCGTTTGGGGAAGGCGACGCACAGCTGCCCAGGCACAGTACCGACAGCAGCAGTGCGAGCAACAGGCGCATTCGCTTTGTGTTCATCTGATTCCTCCCGTCCGTTTCTCATGCCTTCGGCCTCTCCCCCCTTTTACGGCGTAAGGCAGAGGCCGATCCTCGCCGCCAGGCGTACCCGGCAGCCCGTTGGTGTACACCGGGGCGCGTTTGCCGCGCCCCTATCTTCGGCCGTTACTGCCCCAAGGTATCCAGCCAGCTGCGCACATCCTGCTCGCTGACGCGGGAGGAGAAGCGGTGGCCCTGCAGCCAGTTCCCGCTGCCGGCCAGCTCCGCCAAGAGCTCGCC
>DXZF01000023.1 GCA_019415425.1 Bacillota bacterium
GCCCAGCTCAATGCCTTTGCTGCCGTGGCGGTGGAGCATCTGACGCAAACGCGCTATACCAGCACCCAGGGGGCGGATTCGTACACCATCTCGGTGCCGGCCGGCTATTATCTCTTGATGGATGTGGGAGAGGACGCGACGGCGGACGGCACGACCAACTACATGGTGCAGGTGCTCGGCAACGTCACCATGACGCCCAAGAGCGATGCGATCACCTCTTACAAAAAGGTGGCGGACTGGAACGACTCAGAGGAATACGCGATGGCCAATGAAGAACGTTGGGAATGGCAGGATTCCGCCGACCACGATATCGGCGACCACGTCTCTTTTCAGCTGGTGGCCATCCTGCCCGCAAACCTGCTGGATTATGCAACCTACGAGCTGGTCTTTCACGATCAGCAGAGCGCAGGCTTCACCTTTGACGACAATGTGGAAGTGCAGCTCAGCACGGACGGGGGCGCGCACTATACGCCGCTGGATCACTCCCAGTACACGGTTGCGACGGATACGGCGGACGGCTGCACCTTTGAAGTCGCGTTTGCGGATGTGACGCAGATCCCCGGCGTGGCCGGCGGAGCGTATCTCAAGGTCGTGTATACCGCTACGCTCAATCAGAGCGCAGACCACGGCAGGCCCGGCAACCCCAACACCATGCACGTGTCGTATCACAACGGGCAGGGCGCCGGCAGGACCCCGGACGACACGGTCGTCGTGTTTACGTACAAAACCGTGATCGACAAAGTGGACGGGGAGGGCAGCGCGCTGACGGGCGCCGCCTTCCGGTTGGAAAAGTACGATGCCCGGCAGCAGGACTGGGTTACGGTCGGCGAGTTTACGGTGGATGAAGAGAACCCGGTGTCCTCTTTCGCGTTCCCCGGCCTGGACGACGGGGACTACCGGCTGGTTGAGACCGTGACCCCCAGCGGGTATAACAGCATCGATCCGATCGCGTTCACCGTGACGGCGATGCACGACATTCTTTCGGACGATCCCACGCTTACGGCGCTGAGTGGCAATGCAGAAACCGGCGCGATGGAATTGCGCTTTACGGTCGACGAGACAGACGGCGCCCTGTGCGCAACCGTCGTCAATCAATCCGGAGCGACGCTGCCCGAGACCGGCGGCATCGGCACGACGGTGTTTTACGCACTGGGCGGTGCGCTGGTCGTCATTGCGGGCGTCTTGCTGGTGGTCAGAAGGCGTATGAGGGCCGAGGACAGGAGATCGTGAACGATCTGTGGACGGGAGGATTTGGGGCGTGAAGCGTGAGCGGAGCCGAAAGCGCGCGGGCGCTTCCCTCGCACTGGCACTGCTCCTGCTGGCCGGACTGTCGTTGCTGCTCTATCCCGCCGTGAGCAACTACTGGAATTCCCGCCATCAGTCGCGCCTGATCGCATCGTATACCGAACGCATCGCAGCGCTGGACGACGGCGCGTACGCGGCCATGTATGCACAGGCGCAGGCTTACAACGCCGCTTTGCCGCAGGACGCCTCGCGCTTTCAGCCAAGTGAAGAGGATAGGGCCACATACGCGGGGCTGTTGAACGCATCGGGTACGGGCATCATGGGCATCGTCGAAATCCCCAGCATCGGCGTACAACTGCCCATCTACCATGGCACCGACGGCGAAGTGTTGCAGATTGCCATCGGCCATATACAGGGCTCTTCGCTGCCGGTGGGCGGGGCGGGCACACACTGCGTGATCTCCGGCCACCGGGGGCTGCCCTCCGCAAAGCTGTTTACGGACCTGGATCAGTTGGCACTGGGGGACGTGTTCCTGCTGCACGTACTGGATCAGACGCTCACCTATGAGGTGGACCAGATTCGCATCGTGGAGCCGCAGGACGTGTCGTTGTTGGCGATCGAAGCGGGCGAGGATCTGTGCACGCTTTTGACCTGTACCCCCTATGGGGTCAATACCCATCGCCTGCTGGTGCGGGGGCATCGCGTTGCAAATGGGGCGGAAGCGGTGTCTGCCCACGTCACGGCGGACGCCGTGCAGATAGACCCCAAGCTGGTGGCGCCGGTTCTGGCGGCGCCCATCCTGCTGATCTTGCTGCTGTGGGCGATGTGCAAACCCGTTCGCAGGCGAGAATCCTAATGATATAGAGAGGTGATCGAGAGATGAAGGCGAACAGGTGCCGGCGGGCCATCGCGATGGTCCTGTTCCTCCTGTTGGCGTGCACAACCTGCATGACGCCCGTTGCCCTGGCCAGCGGAGTGGACGTACAGCGCCAGGCCACGCTCAGCGTGTATTTTGGCAAAGATGGCGCGGGCTTTGCCGATGTGCCGTTTGCCATCTACTGCGTTGCCGACGTATCGGAATCCGGCCATTACACGCTGACAGGCGATTTTGCGGATTATCCCGTGACGCTACAGGGCCTGGACAGCGCGGGTTGGAGAGCGCTGGCGCAAACGCTGGACGCCTATGTGGCACGGGACGGTTTGCAGCCCCTGCAGGCGGGCAAGACCGGGGCGAACGGGCAGGTTGCCTTTTCCACGCTGCAGGCCGGCCTGTATCTGGTCAGGGGCGAGAGCACCCGCCAGGGGGAGGAACGCCATACCCCGGAGCCGCTATTGGTAAGCCTGCCCGCACAGGCACAGGCGGGCGCGTGGGACTACGACGTGTCGGTTTCCTGTAAATTTGACAGCGTCCCGGATACCGGTGCAACCGTGACGCGCAAGGTCATCAAGGTCTGGAAAAACGACGGGGAGGGAGCGGCACGCCCAGAGGAGATTTCCGTGCAACTGCTGGAAAACGGCGCGGTTGTGGAGACCGTGACGCTTGGTGAGCACAATCACTGGGAATACACGTGGCAGGGCCTAAACGGCCATTCCACCTGGCAGGTCGTAGAAGAACAGACGCCAACGGGGTACTCGGTGTGTGTAGTGCGGGAGGGGACCACGTTTGTCTTGACCAATACCTACGCATCCGGCACTTTGCTGACCCCAACGCCCGTTCCGTCCAACATTCCGCAAACGGGAATGCTGTGGTGGCCGGTGCCGCTGCTCGCCTGTGCGGGCCTGCTGCTCCTGGTTGTGGGCTGCATCGTGCGGCGTGGGCACGGAGAACGGGATGGGCAGTAAGCGGGGAAAAAGGGGCGCCGCGTGTCAAATAGGAGGGCTGCTGCTGTGCGCGGCCGCCCTCCTATTGGCCGGCTATAACCTGTTGGACGAACGCAGCGCTGCCAGGCGGGCCGATGAGGCACTCGCTGCGCTGTCGTCACAAATCCCAAAGGTTTCCGCTGCGCCCGACGGGCAGTTGGGCGAGGCGGCGTTGCCTCGGTATGTGCTGGATCCCGAAATGCAGATGCCCACGGTGCGCATAGCGGGACGGGACTACGTCGGCATCCTGCAAATACCGTCCCTGCAAATTGTGCTGCCGGTGATCAGTCAGTGCAGCGATCCAAACTTGAAGATCGCGCCGTGCCGTTACAGCGGTACGGCGTATACCGGCCATCTCGTGCTGGCCGGGCACAATTACCGTACGCATTTTGGGACAATCCGTCAGCTGGCAATCGGCGCACGGGTGGAATTGCGGGATGCACAGGGCAATTGCTTTTCCTATGAAGTGGTGCAGACAGAGGTGCTCAATCCCTCCGAGGTACAGGCGCTGTTGTGCGATGCGTGGGATCTATCCCTTTTCACCTGCACCTACGGCGGGGAGGCCCGCCTTGTCGTTCTATGCCGGGAAATTTTCCCCAATGGGATGACCTGATGCGCAGGGGATGCGACGCGGCAGCGCGCGCAGTGGCAACGAGCGAAGTTTGCCGCGGGGTGCATGCGGCCCCAGCCATACGGCGATCAAGCGCGATAGTGGGTGGGCAGTATAGGCAAAGCATTTGCGATCTGCCCGGTGCTGTGCTATAATACACCGTGCATGTACCCGTAGCTCAGCTGGATAGAGCGTTGGACTCCGACTCCAAAGGCCACAGGTTCAAATCCTGCCGGGTACACCAGCGGCAAGTGGCCGCCTCCAATATCGCAATTCACTTGGGTGGATTGCGATATTTTTGTTGCCCGAAATGGTGTGGCCAAATCGCAATGCGCTGCCCGCGGACGATGTCCGCCTCCAAGATCGCTTATTCGATGAGATAGGCGATTTTTGATTGCCTGAAGGGAAAGCGCCATCACGGCCGCCTGTGCCCGCGGCAAGCGGCCGCACCTGAATTTGCAAACGATCTGGTCGGTTTGCGGATTTGGAGGAAGGATCGTCCATCTCGGCCCCGGCAGATTTTCCCAGGGAAAATCCTACGGCAAAGGCGCTTGCTGCAGTTTTGTCGCGCTGAAACGGCATACAGTTTCATGCTTTGGGACACAAATGATTGGAAAGGGAGCGCTGTGCGGAACACAATCGCAAGCGTTTGCCACCGCTACGTTGTCCGTGCGTGTTGTGTCGTGGGGCGGTGTGCATGGCCGGCACGCGCACGAGCGAGAGCGCAAGGCAGGCAAAAGAGGCGCCAATTGCCTCCATTTGGCATTGATTTTCATGTTCTTTTCATGTTTCCATGTTACCATATACACAGAGAAACAGCCCGCTGTATCGGCCCAATGGCATCCAACAGCACAGGGGGAGGATGGAATTTGCGGATTCTCGTAGTGGAGGACGAACCAAAACTCAATGAATTGATTGTCAAACGGCTCAAGCAGGCGCATTACAGTGTGGATGCGTGTGAGGATGGCCTGGAGGCGCTGGACTATTTGCGCGGCGCGGAATACGATGCCGTGGTGTTGGACATCATGTTGCCCGGCACGGACGGGCTTTCGGTCTTGCGCCAAATGCGTGCGCGGCAGGATCGTACACCGGTGCTGCTGCTGACCGCACGCGACAGCGTGGAGGATCGGGTGCAGGGACTGGATACCGGCGCAGACGACTACCTGATCAAGCCCTTTGCCTTTGACGAGCTGTTGGCGCGCATCCGCGTGCTGCTCCGCCGCAGCGCAGGGCACGTGAGCGATGTGTTCACGCTGTGCGACCTGACGGTGGATTGCAGCGCCCGTACGGTGACGCGTGCAGGCAAGCCGATTGCCCTGTCCACCAAGGAGTTTGCCGTGCTGGAGTACCTGATTCGCAACAGCGGCGTGGTGCTCTCGCGCGAGAAGATCAGCCATCACATCTGGAATTACGATTACGAGGGCGGCTCCAATGTGGTGGACGTGTACATCCGCTATTTGCGCAAAAAGATCGACGAGGGCTTTTCCCCCAAGCTGATTCAGACGGTGCGCGGCGTCGGCTATGTGCTGCGGGAAGAGGCATGAAGCAGATGTCCATCAAATTGCGCGTGACGCTGTGGTACACGCTGTGGATGATGCTGTTGGTGATGCTGGTGCTGGTCTTTCTGTTCTCGGTCGGCGAGAGCGTGGTGCTGACCGGTTCGCGCAACGACGTGCTGCGCGTGGTACAGGGCAGCGTGGACGAGCTCGATGCCGACGAAGGGCGGCTGGAGATCGACGACGATCTGCAGGCCTTTGCGGACGGCGTCTATCTGTCGATCTACGATGCGCAGGGCCGGCTGCTCTTTGGCCAGATGCCCAGCGGGTTTGACGCCACCACGATGCTGACCACGGGCGATGTGCGCACCGTGGCGGGCGAAAATGGCAACTTTCTGGTATACGATCTACAGTACACCGTCCGCTCGTACGGAGAGATATGGATCCGGGGCGTGTCCTCGGCCGACAGCGCCGATCAGACGTTTGACACCATGTACACGCTTGCGCTGATCGCGTTGCCGTTCCTGGTGGTGCTGGTGGCGCTGGGGGGATATGCGATCACCAAGCGGGCGTTTGCCCCGGTGCGCAGGATTACGCAGACGGCCGAGCACATTGCGGACAGCGGCGACCTGCACGCGCGCATCGAACTGGGCGCGGGCAAGGACGAGATCTACACGCTGGCCAACGCGTTTGACCGCATGTTTGACAGGCTGCAACAGGCGTTTGAGAAGGAAAAGCAGTTCACCTCCGACGCTTCCCACGAGCTGCGCACGCCGGTGTCGGTGATCATCTCGCAGTGCGAGGACGCGCTGGACAGCGCGCAGACGCTGCCGCAGGCCCGGGCCGCCCTGGATACGGTGCTGCAGCAGGCGCAAAAGATGTCTGCATTGATCGCGCAGTTGCTCACGCTGGCCCGTGCCGACAGGGGGCAATACCACCTGCAGCTGGAGCGCGTGGATTTGAGCGAAATGATGGAGATGGTCGCCGCGGAGCAACAACAGTACGCTGCGCACAAGCAC
>DXZF01000230.1 GCA_019415425.1 Bacillota bacterium
TCTGTGCACTGTCCAGATCGGTTTCATGGTTGTAGACGCCAAAGACGCCGCATTCTTCGTGCAAAGATTCCATATGTTTATGCCTCCAACCCCAGACGCCGCATCACTTCCTGATACGCCTCTTCCGTGTGCCCCAGATCGCGGCGGAAACGATCCTTGTCCAACTTCTCTCCCGTGTCCATATCCCACAGCCGGCAGGTATCGGGCGAGATTTCGTCCGCCAAAAGAATGGTGCCGTCAGGCAGACGGCCAAATTCAATTTTGAAATCGATCAGGCGCAGATTGGCCTCCAAAAGGCGCGCCTTCAATACTTCGTTGACGCGCAGCGCCATGCTGCGCAGCGTGTCCACCTCCTGCTGGGTGGCCAATTTGGCCGCCAGAATGTGCGAGGTGTTGACCATGGGATCGCCCAGTTCGTCGTTTTTATAGCAGAACTCCAACACGACGGGGTCCATCGGCGTGCCCTCCGCAACGCCCAGCCGGCTGGCGAGTGAGCCCGCGGCCACATTGCGCACGATCACCTCCAGCGGTACGATCTGTACGCGCTTGACCAGCGTATCGCGCGCGTTGAGCTGCTGAACAAAGTGCGTCGGAATGCCGTTTTGCTCCATCAGCTTGAACATGTAGTTGGACATCTGGTTGTTGATGGCGCCCTTGCCGACGATCGTCCCCTTTTTCAGCCCATTGAGCGCGGTGGCGTCGTCCTTGTAATGCACCATGACGATAGCGGGATCGTCCGTCGCATACACTTGCTTTGCCTTGCCTTCGTACAATAGTTCTCCCATGATTGCGTACTCCTTATGATAAAAGATGAAAGGTCAGATATCGCGGACGATCAGTTCTTCGCGTGCTGGCCCCACCGATACGTAGCGGATGGGGCAGCCAAGGGCGTTTTCAATGTAGCGCACATAGTCCTGCGCGGCTTTGGGCAGATCTGCAAAGTGGCGCACGCCGCGGATATCGCACTGCCAGCCCGGCAGCTCCTGGTACACCGGTTCCGCCTGTTCCAGTAGCGGCGTGTAGGGGAAACGCGTGGTCACTTCGCCATGAATTTTGTAGCCGGTACACACCGGGATGGTGGCAAAAGAACTCAATACATCCAGCTTGGTCAATGCCAGCTCATGTGCGCCCTGCAGCTCAACGCCGTAACGCGTGGCCACCAAATCCAAAAAGCCGACCCGGCGCGGGCGCCCCGTGGCGGCGCCGTATTCGCCGCCGGCCTCGCGCAGATCGTCTCCGACTTGCCCCTTCAGCTCGCCGACAAACGGCCCCTCTCCCACACAGGTGGAGTAGGCCTTGACGATGCCGATGACGTTTTGAATCTGGATGCTGGGCAACCCACAGCCCATGGGCGCATATGCCGCGAGCGGGGAAGAGGAAGAGGTGTAAGGGTAGATGCCGTAATCGAGATCGCGCAGCGCGCCGAGCTGGGCTTCAAAGAGGATGGATTTGCCCGCATCGACGGCCTGTTTGAGCAGCGCACCGGCATCACAGATGTAGGGGATCAGCGGTTCCCCATAGGTTTTGAGCCACTGCTGCATCTGCTCGAGCGAGATGGGATCGCAATCGTATGCCGACTGCATCAGCGCGTTTTTCCAATCCACCAGGCGCGCAAGCTGTGTATCGCGTGCCTGGGGGTAGAGCAGATCGCCGATCTGCAGCGACTTTTTCATCGCTTTATCGCCGTACACCGGAGAGATGCCGCGCATGGTGGAACCGAATTTGGCCGCTCCCAGGCGTTTCTCTTCCAGCTGGTCCTGCCAACGGTGGAACGGCATGCAGATCATGGCACGATCGCTGATGCGGAAATTATCCGGGGTGATCTGCACGCCCTTTTCGCGCACGCGTTCCAGCTCACCGCACAGGTGTTCGAGATCGATCACCACGCCCGTTCCCAGCACGTTGAGCGTCTGTGGCCGGAAGATACCGGAGGGAAGTAGGTTCAAGGCGAATTTGCCGTGCTCGTTGACGACGGTATGGCCGGCGTTGTTGCCGCCCTGATAGCGCACGACGACATCGTACTGATTGGCGAGGTAGTCGACCATGCGCCCCTTTCCCTCGTCGCCCCAGTTGATGCCGACAATCGCACTGATGGACATGTGCATTCCTCCTTTGTGTGAACGCGTGAAAACCGCTTATGTCTATAATAGAGTTATTATAGACGAAACCCCTCCATTTTTCCATGACAAAATGTGAAAAAATGCACTTCTTTTGCGACAAAAAGGCGTTGCACCACACCAAATTCAGGAAGTGAATCCATCGATTGAAAATTTCAATCGGCACAGACAAATTGCGCCCAAACGCATCTTTACCTGTCTCTTATACACATCTCCGAGCC
>DXZF01000231.1 GCA_019415425.1 Bacillota bacterium
ACTACTCGCAGATCAATTTCAACGACAGGCCGGTGCGCGTGACACCGCTGGAGTACGGCGATCTGATCAAGTGGTTCAACAACCAGAAAGAAGGCTTGCCCGCCTATATCATGATCGATATGGTCACGCAGGAAGTGACGGTCAACCGGCTGGAACAGGGCATGAAGTATTCGTTCTCGGATCATTTCGGGCGGTACCTGCCGCGGCACCTGCGCTTTCGCTATCCGACGTACATCTTTGACGAAGCCATCTTTGAGGTGGACGACAACGGACACCCGTACTGGGTGGTGCCGCGGGTGGAGTACACCATCGGCCTGTACGGGGGAAAGGATGTGCGCGGCGTGGTGCTGTGCGACGCGGTGACGGGCGATACCGTGTACTACGAGCTGGCCGACGTGCCGCAGTGGATCGACCGGGCGCTCAGCGCCGACCTGCTCATCGAGCAGTTCGACGACTGGGGAACGCTCAAACACGGCTACTGGAATTCCCTGTTTGGCCAGCGGGACTCGCTCAAGGCCACAGATGGGTATAACTACATCGCCATGAACGACGACATCTACATGTACACCGGTGTGACCAGCGTCGTCAGCGACCAGAGCAACGTGGGATTCCTGTTGGTCAACCAGCGCACCAAAGAGGCCAAGTACTACTCGGTGCCGGGTGCGGACGAGAATTCCGCCATGGCGTCGGCAGAGGGGCAGGTGCAAAACCTGCGGTACACCGCCACCTTCCCGCTGCTGCTCAATATCAGCGGGCAGCCCACGTACTTTATGGCGCTCAAGGACGATGCGATGCTGGTCAAGAAATACGCCATGGTCAACGTGGGCCGGTACCAGATCGTGGCCATCGGCGATACGGTGGCCGAGTGCGAAGCGGAATACGCCCGCCTGATGAACCAGCACGGCATCAGCACCGAGGGCGGCGCCGGTACGCAGACGATCAGCGCAAAGATCACCGAGATCCGCACCGCAGTGCTGGACGGCAACTCGGTCTACTATCTGCGATTGGAAGGGCAGAGCACGATGTTCGTCGTACCGGTCAACAAGTACAACGAAGTGGTGGCCTACAATGTGGGCGATACGGTGGAGATTCAATACAGCCCGGACGAATCCATTTTGACGCAGATCTATTCCATTCGCCGGCCGTAGCCGGGGGTGGTATACACACGGGGAGCGAACGGGGCGTGCGCCGTTCGCTCCTGTCTTTGAAGGGGAACGCACGGCCTGCGGCCGGGCGCCATGGGGCCTCCGGTGCGCGCCGGGTGCTGCCAGGAGGAAAGGACGAGGACAAGGGGGAAGAATATGCCGGCATTGATTCTGGAAGGGGGCACTTTCCGCCCCATCTTCAGTGCGGGGGTGATGGATGCGCTGCTGGAGGAGAACCTGATGTTTGACTACGTCATCGGCGTATCGGCAGGCATCACCAACGGCGTCTCGTACCTGTCGCGGCAGAAGGGGCGCAATCTGGCGGTGCTCACGCATTACCGCAACGACAGGCGCTATATCGGCGTGCGCAATTTCTTCAAATGCAAGAGCCTGTTCGGGCTGGACTTCGTCTACGAGCAGATTCCACAGAAGTACGAACCGTTTGACTGGCAGACGTTTCACGCCTATACCGGCACGGCGCTGGTGGGCGTAACCAATGCGCGCACGGGCGCGTGTGAGTACAAAAATGTGATGGAGATGGACAGGCGATGCACCATGCTGCGCGCCACGTGCGCCATCCCCTTTTTCTTTCCCACCATCGAGATGGACGGCGTGCCGTACTACGATGGCGGCATCTGCGACCCCATCCCCATCCGCAAGGCACAGGCGGATGGGCAGAAGCGGCACCTGATCGTCCTCACGCGCCCACAGGGCTACAAAAAGGGGCTCAGCCGCGCCAACCGCGCCGCGGCGCGGGCGCTGCAGCGCAAGTACCCGGCCATCAGCGCGCAGCTGTTGACGCGCCACACGCACTACAATGAGACGGTGGCGTACTGCGAGGAACTTGCCCAACAGGCGGGCACGGTGCTGTTGCGTCCGGCGTACCCGCTCAAGAGCTTTGAGAAGGACGTGGACGTGCTATCGCAATCCTACCGCCATGGGTACGAGACGGCGATGGCGCACATGGACGCCATCCGCGCGCTGTTTGACGGGCAGTAGGCGGCAGGAGGGGATGCAGATGGCCAGCGATGCACAGGTGGTGGAACGGTATGTCGCCCTGCTCGGCGGGGCGGGCCAGGTATGGGCGCGCAAGATGTTTGGCGAGTACGCCGTGTACTGCGACGGCAAGGTGGTGGGGCTGGTGTGCGACAACACGCTGTTTCTCAAGTACACCGAAAGGGCGGAGCCGCTGTGCGGCCCCTTGGTGCTGGCGCCGCCGTACGAGGGCGCCCGGCCGCACATCCTGGTGACGCCGCAGATGCAGGGCCCCTTGCTGGTGGAATTGGTGAGGCAGACGGCGCAGGTGGTGCCGGCCCCGCAAAAGAGGCGAAAGCGGGCGGGGCGGGAAAAGTGGCCGCTGCAGACACGGGAATAAAACAGCAGACGGATCGCCTCCGGCCAGAGCCGGACGCGATCCGTCTGCTTTCAGGGTTTTCCAGCGCACGGCGGT
>DXZF01000232.1 GCA_019415425.1 Bacillota bacterium
ATCCACAACGGCCTGACGGTGCTCCAGGGCTGCCATGCGTACTACCACGGCGAAAAGGTCGCGTTTGGCACGCTGGTGCAGCTGGTGCTGGAGAACGCCCCGTCCGAGGAGCTGGAGGAAGTGTTGCAATTCTGCCTGCGCGTCGGGCTGCCCGTCACGCTGGCACAGATCGGCCTGGCGGATGCCACGCGCGAGCAGCTCATGCAGGTCGCCCAGGCATCCTGCGCCGAGGGAGAGTCCATCCACAACATGCCGTTTGCGGTTTCGGCCGAGCAGGTCTTTGCCGCCATTGTGGCTGCCGACGCCATCGGCCGCCATGCGCTGGAGGCGTAAGCGCATTGCATACATAAGATTCCCGCCTTTGCGCCATGCTGAAAGCAGGCGGCGCAGGCGGCACCGGGCGGCGCTGCACACCGGGCAGGCCGCCCTTTTTGAACCCGTTTTTGTGCCGCACAAAGGAGGAATGACACATGATCAACAAGGGAAAAGTCGTTCTCATCGGTGCGGGCATGGTCGGCGCAGCGACGCTCAATGCGCTTTTGATGCAGAACCTGTTTTCGGATGTGGCCGTGATCGATTTGGACAGGGACCGCGCCGAGGGCGAGGTGCTGGACGCACGGCACACCACGGCCTTTACCTACAGCGCCAACGCCAACATTCACGCCGGGGACTATGCGGAGTGCAAGGACGCTGGTATCATCGTCATGACGGCGGGCCCCAGCATCCAGGCCGGCGAGATGGACCGGCAGCTGTTGGCCAAGAAAAACGTGGAGGTCATGACCCAGGTGATGGGCGAAGTGACGCGCTATACCAAAGAGGCGGTGCTCATCGCGGTCACCAATCCGGTGGACGTGGTCACGTACTGCGCCCAACGGCGCTTTGACTACCCGGCCGAGCGCGTGATCGGGACCGGCACGCTGCTGGATACCGCGCGCATGCGCCAGATCATCGCGCGCCAATGCGATGTGGACAGCAAAAATGTGCACGGCTACGTCTTTGGCGAGCACGGCAAGGCGGCCTTTATCCCGTGGAGCCTGGTGGATATTGCAGGCGTGCCGGTGGATCAGCTGCAGCGCGTGCTGCAATTGCCTGCCGCCATCGACAAGGACGAGGTGTTGCGCCAGACCAAGGACGTGGCCTTTGAAATCGTGCGCAAAAAGGGCTACACCAATTCCGGCATCGCCATGAGCGTATGCCGCCTGGCACGCGCCATCGTGCTCAACGAGCGCTGTGTGCTGCCGGTGTCCACTGTGCTGCAGGGCGCTTACGGGATTCGCGATGTGGCCCTGAGCGTGCCCAACATCGTCACGCGCGACGGCGTGCGCTGTGCGCTGGAAGTGCCGTTGCAGGAGGCCGACAGGCAGGCGCTGCACCAGAGCGCGCAGACGCTTTCGCACACGCTTCGCGAAGTGGGCCTGTGAGCCATCCGACGGCAAAGGGGGACGGAGAACCGTCCCTTTTTTGTGCCGTGAACCCACTGCAATGGCCGCGCATAGGATAAAAAAACGGGCAAGGCGGTGGCAAATATGCACAGTGCATGGACGATACTCGTGCAGACGGTGATCCTGGTGGCAGCGCTGTCCATCGACACGCTGGCAGCCAGCCTCGCATATGGAGCAAACGGCATTGACATCCCCTTCGCCTCCGCCGCCACGCTGGCCGGCGTGTGCAGTGCCACGCTGGGGCTTTCGCTGTGCATCGGCGCCTGGCTATGCCCCTATGTGCCCCAAGCGTTGACCCGGTGGATCTGCTTTTGCATCCTGTTTTTGCTCGGCCTTGTCAAGCTGTTTGACGCCTCGCTCAAAGCGGCCATCCGGCGGCGCAAAGCGTCGCCCAGAAACATCGCGTTTTCGCTGGGGAAGTTGCGCTTTTTGCTCACGGTATATGCCGATCCCGAGCAGGCAGATCAGGACGATTCGCGCACGCTGTCGGTCAGAGAGGCGTTTGCACTGGGCACAGCGCTGTCGCTCGATGGCCTGGCCGTGGGGTTCGGCGCGGGCATGGGCGCCGTGGGCGCGGTCGAGGGGATACTCGTCTCGCTGGGGCTCAACTACCTGGCCATCCGCGGCGGCTGTGCGCTGGGCCGGCGCATGGCGTTGCGGTGCCAGGCGGACGTCGGTTGGCTCAGCGGGATTCTGTTGATAGGCCTGGCGCTGTGTAAGCTGTAGCCATATGGACGTGGCCATTTAGACGGGTTGGGTACAGAGCGCACAAACGGTCTGGTTGTCCGCTGCGTCAACGCCATCGAACAAGCCAAAGAGGGATATTACAAAGACGGCTACGGCAGGTGCGGATGCAGAACCAAGGTGCGTCTGCTCGAGCAAGAACACCCTATACGATTCCCCATAGCGCACAGATCGAGGTATAGGAAAACAACAGGCAAAGCGGCAGCGACAACAGGCACAGGGCGCGCCCGCAAAGCGACAACAGCGCATACACCCTGCCACGGGAACCGATACACCCCAGCACGCCTGCCAACAGGCACAGCGCCGCTTCAGCGGCAAACAGGGCCAAAAACGCGGTGCCCCAAGCGCCGCGCTGCGCCACTTCCTGGATGCGCATGAGCGGAACCGACCAGATGGGCGCAACGCACAGGCAGCCCAGGATGCCTTCCAGGGCAAAGAGAAAGTGAAGAGCAGGGCGTTTCATGTCGATTCCCTCCGCAATGAATTCCACGTATGATCATAACAGCATCCGCGTCCAAAGGGAATGGGCAATCGCGGATAGGGAAAAGGCCCTGGCCATTTGCAGAAAAAGAGGCCGCCCCGCGAACAAGGGGGACGGCCTTTTCTGTACAGACGGGGTCGTACGCGCAGTTATAGCGTGACCACCGTTCCCACGTGGCAGCGGAAAAAGCGGTCGCCAAACGCCTCCTGCATGCGCTGCGCCACGTCCTCCCCGGTGCAGTGGCTGACGCCAATGCGGCCGATTTGCATCTGGGCAAGCGCAGAGATGGTCGCGTCCTGTTGCGCGCGCGGGGCGCGTTCCAAATGCGTGCCACCCATGAGCAGCGCGATCTCTTTGCGCTCGCTGTGGTTGAGAATGTGGGTGAGAATGTTGATGACGCCAGCGTGCGCACAGCCCAGCAGCACGCACAACCCCTGCTCGTCCTCCCATACCAGCGTCTGGTCATCCGGAATCCGGTACGGTTTGGTCTGCTCGCCCTCGTGCAACACCGGCCAGTTGCCGCCCGTCTCAAAATCGACCTGGCGCGGGATGCTGCCGGTGAGCCACAGGTGCGGCGTCACGCGCTGCACCGTGTGATTGAAGTGCAGCTGTGCTCCCATGGCCTCCAGATGTTCGCGCGTAAACGGAATGCCGATGTGCTGTCCCGTGCGCGCGCTGTAGCTGGGCACAAAGCTGTCCGCATGCAGATACACCGGCAGTTGGCGGTGTAGCATCAGCACCTGCTCCAGCCCGGCCGTGTGGTCAAAGTGGCTGTGGCTGAGCAGCACGGCGTCGATTGCGTGCAGATCGGCGCCCAACACCTGTGCGTTGTTGCGCAGGCCCAGCCCCTGCCCGGTATCCCATAAAAACGTGCCCTCCGGGGTCTGTACATATACCGACCAGCCGTGTTCTGCGATGAGATAGCGGGAGAAGAATACGCTGTTTTCACACAATACCGTTGCCTTGAACATGTCTGCCTCCTGTGTCGAGAATTTCTGCAAATGGAGTTATCCATACGTATCAATATATTGTGTTTTTAAATGGATTTTTTCGGGAAAAATGACCATATCTTGCACAATATTTATACTTATGATACCATGATTGACGATGTTTGTCATGGGGTAAGCCACATGGCGCGTCGCATTTTCAAATAGGAGAGGCAAGTTCCGATGAGCAATCGCGTACTCATTACCCAGGCACACGTGCTGACCATGACGCAGCAAACCCCAGTAGACCACGATATTTTGATTCAGGATGGCAAAATTGTACAGATGGGCCCGCAATTGAGGGCAGAGGATGCTCAGGTGATCGATCTGCAGGGCGCCTATGTGCTGCCGGGGCTGTTCAACTGCCATGTGCATACCTGCAGCAGCGCCAGCAACGACAGCTCCAACGAACACGGCGAGGCCGAAGCCGTCGCCACCATCCGCACCATCAAAAACCTGGAGAAATTCAATCAGAGCGGCGTCACATTTGTGCGTGACGCGGGCGGCAAGCAATGGGCGGATATCCACGTGCGCAATGCGGTTCAAAAAGGCATCTTTGATGGGCCCGACATGCAGGTGGCCGGCAAGGTCATCGCGATGACGGGCGGCACGTGCTGGCACCGCGCACGCGAGTGCGATGGGCCGGACGAGGTGCGCAAGGGCACGCGTGAACAGCTGAAGGCAGGGGCCGATTGGATCAAAATCATGGCCACGGGCGGCGTGTCGACGCCGGGGGTACATCCCAACAGCTGCCAGTTCAACGAGGAGGAGATCCGCGCCGCAGTTGAGGAGGCGCACAAGGCCGGCAAGCGCACGTTTGCACACGCGCAGGGAACGGCGGGGATCCTCAACGCCCTGCACGCGGGAATCGACAGCATTGAACACGGTTGCTTCCTGACTGAGGAGTGCGTGGCGTTTATGGTCAAACACGGCGTCTATTACACGCCCACGCTGACGGCCATGTACGTCATGCACGATGAAGGCGTCAAACGCGGGCTGCCGCAACAGGCGCAGGACAAGGCCAACGAGGTCATGCAGCGCAACATCGAGAGCTTCCGCATGGCGATGGAGGCGGGGGTCAAGATCGTCAGCGGCTCGGATGCGGGATCGCCGCTCAATACGCATGAAAAGGCGGGCTGGGAGCCGTATTATATGGTAAAGAGCGGCATGCCGGCCTATCAGGCGCTGCAGAGCGCGACGACGATCGCGGCCGAGATGTGTGGCGTAGGGGATCAGCTGGGCACCGTCGAGGTGGGGAAACG